>CAZHBH010000053.1:0-14428 GCA_964530525.1 uncultured Rhabdothermincola sp.
CTTCATCGTCCCGAAGTTCCTGGTGGGGGAGGACGGCTCGGCAGGCGAGCGCAACGACGTCACCTGCGTGGGCATCGAGCGCAAGATGGGCATCCACGCCAGCCCGACCTGCACCATGTCGTACGGCGACGGCGGGGGCGCGGTCGGCGAGCTCGTGGGCGAGGAGAACCAGGGCATGCGCTACATGTTCACGATGATGAACACCGCCAGGCTCCTCGTGGGCCTGCAGGGCCTGGCAGCAGCCGAGCGGGCCTACCAGGACGCACACGAGTACGCGCTGGAGCGCCGGCAGGGCAGGGCCCTCGGTCGTGCTGCGAGCGACGAGCAGGTGCCCATCGTGGAGCACCCCGACGTGCGCCGGATGCTCCTCACCATGCGCTCGCTGACCGAGGCGATGCGCGTGCTCGTGTACACCTGCGCCGAGGCCTCCGACCTCGCCAACCACCACCACGACCCAGTGGTCCGCGAGAGGAGCCAGGCTCGGCTCGACCTGCTGATCCCCGTGGCCAAGGGCTGGTCGACCGACATGGGCAACGAGGTGACCTCGCTCGCCATCCAGGTGCTCGGCGGCATGGGCTACATCGAGGAGTCGGGCGTGCCGCAGCACTACCGCGACGTGAGGATCGCCTCGATCTACGAGGGCACCAACGGCATCCAGGCGCTCGATCTGGTGGGACGCAAGCTGCCGATGGACGGGGGCGCCGCCGTCGGAGCGTTCCTGGCCGACGTAGCGGAGGTGGCGGAGGCCTTGCGGGGTGCCGGAGGCGACCTCGAAGCGATGGGCCAGCAGCTGGAAGCTGCCCGCACCACGCTGGAGCGCACCACCGGATGGCTGGCCGAGGCCGGCGCCGCAGATCCGGTGGACGCCTTAGCCGGGGCGACCCCCTACCTGCGCATGTTCGGGCTCGTCGCAGGAGGATGGGCGATGGGCCGCCAGGCCCTGGCCGCCCGCTCTGCGGGGAGCGATGCTTCCGGCGAGGATGCAACCTTCTTCGAGGCGAAGGTGACCACGGCGCGGTTCTTCCTGGGTCAGCTGCTCCCCGTCGTCCACGGCCTCGAGCCGGCGGTGACCGCTGGTGCAGACGTGCTGTTCGAAGCCAACCCGGAGGCGCTGCGATGACCCAGGTCGTCGAGGCCCTAGCAGCGCTGACCTCGTCGGCCTCCCCGGCCGCGCTCGGCTACATCCCGAGTCCTCCCAACAACCGCCTCGGACCCGTTCACGCCTACGGCCTCATGATCGCGATCGGGGTCCTGGCCGCCGCCGAGCTCTCCGCTCGCCGTTGGAAGGCCAGGGAAGGCGACCCGAACGACATGTGGACCGTGGCCCTCTGGGCCGTCCCGGCAGGGCTCGTCGGCGCTCGCCTCTACCACGTGATCACGGACTGGCAGCTCTACTTCCCCGACGACCCGCTCGGTGCGTTGGCGATCTGGAACGGGGGCCTGGGGATCCCCGGAGGCATCGTGGCCGGGGTAGGGGTGGGGCTGTACGTGGGGCACCGGCGGGGGATGCGGCTGTCCTCGGCACTCGACGCCGTGGCTCCAGCCCTCCCGCTGGCCCAGGCCATCGGGCGGTTGGGGAACTGGTTCAACCAGGAGGTCTTCGGTCGTCCCACCGACCTGCCCTGGGGACTGGAGATCGCCCCGCAGAACCGCCCAGCGGAGTACCGGGCCTACGAGGCGTTCCACCCCACCTTCGCCTACGAGGCCCTCTGGAACCTGGCGCTCATGGCACTGCTGATCCTCCTCGACCGCCGGCGGGTGGTCCGCCCGGGGAACATCTTCGTGCTCTACGTGGGTGGCTACGGGCTCGGACGCCTGTGGATCGAGGCGCTGCGCTCCGACGCCGCCAACACCGTCCTCGGCCTGCGGGTGAACATCTGGACCAGCCTCGCCGCGGTGGTGGGCGCCGCAGTGGTGCTGGCTGTGCGGGGTCTGCGTCGGCGCCCCGACGACGACTACAGCGCGAGCAGCTCACGTCCGGAGCCCGAGCCAGAACCTGCCTAGGTGCCGCATCCCGGGTCGTTTCGCCCCTCGGACGGTCGATGCGCTCGGGTGAGGATCTCCTCGGCGAGCGAGTGGGGGCGGCGGGGTCGCGGGAGCTCGGGACTTGCGCTGGTAGGCTCCTGGAAGACACTCATGAACTCATTCGAAGATCTAGGGGTGTCGGCTGATCTCATCTCGGTGCTCTCGAAGCACGGCATAGAGCAGCCGTTCCCCATCCAACAGCTCACGATCCCCGACGCTCTGGCCGGCCGGGATGTTTCCGGCAAGGCCAAGACAGGTTCGGGAAAGACCCTCGCCTTCGGCATCCCCATCCTTCAGACGGTGGGAAGTGCCAAGCCCGGTCGACCCCTGGCGCTGGTGCTCGTGCCAACGCGAGAGCTCGCCTTGCAGGTGACCGAGGCCATGGTGCCGCTCGCCAAGGCGCGGGGCAAGAGGGTCGAGCCCGTCTACGGGGGGGCCAAGATCGAGCGCCAGATCAAGGCCATCGAAGACGGCGTCGAGGTGGTCGTCGCCACCCCCGGCCGGATGATCGACCTCATCGGGCGCGGCTCCGTGGTGCTCGACGACCTCGCACAGGTGGTCATCGACGAGGCCGATCGCATGGCCGACATGGGCTTCCTGCCCCAGGTCGAGTGGATCCTCCGCCACGTCCCCGGCAAGCAGCAGACGCTGCTCTTCTCCGCCACGCTCGACGGCGTCGTCGACACCCTCATCAGCCGCTACCAGGACGACCCCGTGCTCTACGAGGTGGCCTCCAAGCAGGTGACGGTGGAGGAGATGACGCACCGGTTCCTCCTCGTCCACGAGATGGACAAGGTGAAGGTGGCTGCGGCGATCTCCCGGGGGGCCAACCGCGCCATCGTGTTCACCAACACCAAGCGCGCCGCCGACCGGGTGGCGAAGGGCCTGGTGGACGAGGGCGTGAAGGCTCGTGCGATCCACGGCGACCTGCGTCAGAGCGATCGGGAACGTGCCCTGGCCGACTTCACGGCCGGCAAGCTCGGCGTCCTCGTGGCCACCGACGTGGCAGCGCGGGGCATCCACGTCGACGACGTGGACGTGGTCGTGCACTACGACCCACCCGACGAGCACAAGTCGTACCTCCACCGATCCGGGCGCACCGCCCGCGCCGGCGAGTCGGGGGTGGTGGTCTCGCTCCTGCTGTGGAACGAGGAGCTGGGCGCGCGTCGCCTGATGCGCAGGTTGGGGTTGAACCAGCCGCTCGTCGAGGTCTTCTCCAACGACAGTCGCCTCGCCGATCTGGCCAGCTGGGATCCAGCGGCGGACGCTGCCCTCACCTAGGAGCCCGAGGGAAGAACCGGGCAGACGGTCGGATGACCATCACCCACCGCCCGGGAGCGGGTGCGGAAGATCTTCCGGAGGTGGTCCGGCGCTATCCCACGCTGCTCCGCACTCGCCTGGGTTCTGCCGGCCGACCGGATGACGCAGGAGTAGCCGGCGTCTTGGTGGCCGTTGCCAGGTCTCTGTTCGATCTCGTCGACCCCTCGGGCAGCGCTGGTGAGGGCGCTCCCCTCGCCAACGGCGAGGCCGGCGAGCCCCACCCACTCGGAGATCTGGATCCCCAGATCCACCTGGGTGTGGGCGTGGCACCATTGGCCGCCGACCTCATCGGACGGGTCCACGAGGCCCTGATCGCTCCGGGCGGGCGCCGCAGCCGTGGGGCCTTCTACACGCCCCGTGACGTGGCCGAGGGGGTTGTCGAGTCCGCCACGACCAGATGGCGCACTCCCGTCACACCAAGCACCCGCGTGTGTGACCCTGCGTGCGGAGGCGGAGCGTTCCTGCTCGCGGCCGGGCGCTTCCTCGAGTCCCGGCAGGAGCGCCTAGGCCCCACGACGCGGTCAGAGCTGGTCGCACGGTCCCTCTACGGCGTCGACGTCGACCCCCTGGCGGCAGCGGTGGCCGATGCCGCGCTGCGATTGTGGGTGGCCGAGGCGGGTGGGGTGCCGGGGGCGACCAACGTCTCCTGCGCTGACGGGCTCGAGGTCGATCATCCGGAGCCCTTCGACCTGGTGGTGGGCAACCCCCCTTTCCAGGGTCAGCTCTCCCGCCGCACGGCTCGGTCACGAGATGCCCTCGAACATCTTCGTGAGCGGTTGGGCCCCATCGTGCACGGCTACGTCGACACAGCGGCGCTCTTCCTGGCCTCGGGGTTGTCGATGGTGGGGGAGGGCGGTCGGGTGGCCCTCGTGCAGCCCAGCTCCTTCCTGGTGGCTCGTGACGCCGCCAGAGCCCGCCACGAGCTGGCTGTCGGCGGGGAGCTCGTGGCCCTCTGGTGGCCGGGGGAGGCGCTCTTCGACGCGTCGGTCCGGGTGTGCGTGCCGGTGCTGGAGCGACGTCAAGCAGCGGGTGAACCTACTCGGAGCCCCGTCGTGGTCGCCCGGTGGGTGGGCCCCGATCGTCGGGGGGCACCTGCCGTGACCGTCGAGCCGGAGGACCTGCGAGCGGCTCGCACGTGGGGCCAGCTGGTGGCGGATCTGAGAGGCGTCCCGGTGGTCGACCTCGAGGGCCGCGGCCGGCTCGGAGAGGTCGCGGGCGCCACGGCGGGCTTTCGCAGGCAGTTCTACGACCTGGCCCCCTTCGTGGTCGACGACCCACGGTCGACAGCGCCAACGGAGGCTTCGGAGCGGACGCAGCGTGGCACCGCACAGCTCGACGAGGCGCTCTGGCCACGCCTCGTCACCTCGGGTCTCATCGATCCCGCCCTCTGCCTGTGGGGACGGCGGGAGGCCCGCTTCGCGGGCCGGCGGCTCGCCGAACCCCGGGTCGACATGTCGCGGCTCGTCGACGAGGCTCCGGCGCTCGCCAACTGGGCGCGAGCCCGCCTGGTGCCAAAGGTGCTCCTGGCCACCCAGACGCAGGTCTTGGAGGCCGCGGTCGACGAGGCGGGCACCTGGTGGCCGTCGGTCCCCGTGGTGTCGGTTGAGCCACGCGATCCCGGTGTCCTCTGGCACCTGTGCGCCGTGCTCCTGGCTCCTCCGGTGACTGCCTGGGCTATGGCGCGCTACGCGGGATCGGCACGATCGGAGGGCTCGGTGAAGCTGGCGGCTTCCCAGGTGCTCGCCATCCCGTTGCCCGAGCACGGCGAGGCCTGGGAGCGCGCCGTCGCCCACGTACGGGCAGGGGCGGCGGCGGCGCAGGAGGGCGACGGCGAGAGCTGGGCGCTCGCCCTGGACGCAGCGGGACAGGCGATGTGCGAGGCCTACGGGACGACGGACGAGGTGTGGCACTGGTGGCGGTCCCGCCGTCCACCGTTCCGTGTCGCGTGATGCTGTGCAGCGAGGAGCGGAGCACCATCGGGCCCGCCTCCCGAGCCGCGCGGCGGCCGCTGGCGACACCTGTGGAGCCAGCGCTAGTGTTGCCTGGACATCACGAGCGGCCCGTTTACGGGTCCGGCAACCTGGGACGGACACCCAAGGTGCCTTCCCACCCTCGGGTGGGGATGTGGCTAGCTGGTCGCCACGGCCGGCACGGCAACGAAGTGTCCGGGGCCTCGCCCCTGCACCACCGGTGTCCATCCCCCTACCGAGGATTGGATCTGCGTTGACCGAAGGGCACGAGGGCAGGGCGCCGCTGAGCGCCGACCTCCTTCCCGCCACGGGTGCGTGGCGCGAGGACGACCCACCAGGGCGCCGTCGCTTCGTTCGCCTCGCCACCGAGCGGCCGCTGGTCCTCGAAGGGGGCGGGCGGCTGCGAGACGTGACGGTCGCCTACGAGACGTGGGGCGAGCTCGACGCCCAAGGCTCCAACGCGGTGCTGGTGTGCCACGCCCTCACCGGCGATGCCCACGCCGCCGGCCGGGCGGGGCCGGCGCATCCCACCCCAGGTTGGTGGGACGGCCTCATCGGCCCTGGCCGAGCGCTCGACACCGACCGCTGGTTCGTGGTGTGCGCCAACGTCATCGGAGGCTGCCAGGGCTCCACCGGTCCGGCCTCCCCGCACCCCGACGACGGGGAGCCCTACGGCTCGCGGTTCCCCACGGTGTCGATCCGCGACATGGTCCGCACCCAGGCCGGGCTGGCCGACCACCTGGGCGTGCAGAGCTGGCTGTCGGTGGTGGGCGGCTCGATGGGGGGCATGCAGGTCCTGGAGTGGGGCGTGATGTTCCCTGGCCGGGTGCGCTCGCTCGTACCTGTGGCCACCACTGCCGCGGCCACGGCACAGCAGATCGCGCTGAGCAGCGTGCAGCGGAGCGCCATCGCCCTCGACCCCGGGTGGCACGGCGGCGACTACTACGACCTCCCTGCGGGCGAGGGTCCCCACCGGGGTCTGGCCCTCGCACGGGAGATCGCCCAGATCACCTATCGCACCGACCGGGTGTTCAACGACCGCTTCGGGCGCTCCGACCTCGACCCCATCGACGACGTGTTCACCCTCTGGCAGAGGTTCCAGGTGGAGGGCTACCTCGACTACCACGGGGCCAAGCTGGTCCGGCGCTTCGACGCCAACTCGTACCTGGCCATCTGCAGGGCGATGGACCTGCACGACCTGGGAAGGGGCAGGGGAGGTGTCGAGGCGGCGCTGCGGCGCATATCGGTGCCGACCCTCACGGTGAGCATCGACTCCGACGCCCTTTACTTCCCCTACCAGCAGGAGCAGGTGCGGGATGCTCTCGCTGCCCACGGCACACCTGTGGAGCACGCGGTGATCCACAGCGAGCACGGCCACGACGCCTTCCTGCTGGAGATCGAGCAGCTGGGGGCCGTGCTCACGCCGTTCCTGGACCGGGTGGAGAAGGAGAGAGGCGACCACCGATGAGCGAGAGCAACGGACCCGGTCGGGTCGATCCGGGCGAGTCGGACGCAGGCTCGGGGTCGCCAGGCGCCGGGCTGCGGCCCCAGACCCGGGCCATCCGCTCCGGCCGGGCCGACAACTCCACGGCCCTGGCCCCGATCCTCTGGGCGAGCACGACGTTCACCATCCCGACCGTGGAGGACGGCCACCGGATGGCCACCTCGGTCGCGTCCAGCCACTTCTACACCCGCTACGGGAACCCCTCGGTGCGGGCGTTCGAAGATGCCATCGCCGACCTCGAGGGTGCGGAGTCGGCGCGTGCGTTCGCCTCGGGGATGGGAGCGCTCTCGGCAGTGGTGCTCGGTCTGTGCTCCAGCGGCGACCACATCGTCGCCCAGCGCCAGCTCTACGCCGGCACCCAGATGCTGCTGCAGACGGCGTGCCCCCGCTTCGGGATAGACGTCACCTTCGTCGATGCCACCGAGCCCGGCGCGTTCGAGGCCGCCGTGCGCCCCGGCAAGACGGTGCTGGTGCTGGCCGAGACCCCGGCCAACCCCAGGCTCGACCTGGTCGACCTCGACGTCATCGGCGCGATCGAGGGCCCCGTCACCGTCGTCGACTCCACCTTTGCCACCCCTCTCATCCAGCGGCCGCTCGACCACGGGGTCGACCTGGTGCTGCACTCGGCCACAAAGGGCATAGCCGGCCACAACGACGCATCCCTCGGAGTCGTGGCGGGCTCGTCCGAGCTCATCGACTGGCTGTGGAGCTTCGCCGTGTTCCAGGGTGCCAACCCGTCTCCCTTCGACGCCATGAACGGGCTGCGGGGCCTGCGGACGCTCGCTGTGCGGCTGCGCCAGCAGTGCGAGAGCGCCCAGCAGCTGGCCGAGGTGCTCGAGGACCATCCGGCGGTGAGCGCGGTGTGCTTCCCCGGGTTGGAGTCGCACCCGCAGCGTGAGCTGGCCGTGAAGCAGATGTCGATGCCGGGGGGCCTCCTCACCTTCGACCTGGCCGGGGGCCTCGAGGCCGGTCGGGCGTTCGTCGAGTCCCTTCGGGTGGCCCAGATGGCCACCTCTCTGGGCGGTCCCGAGACCCTGGTGACGCACCCCGCTTCCACGACCCACGTGAACCTCACCCCCGAAGAGCTCTGTGCCAGCTCCATCGGCCCAGGGACCGTGAGGGTGTCGCTCGGCCTCGAGCACCCCGACGACATCGTCGCCGACTTCCTCCAAGCCCTGGGGTGAGAGGTGCGCCGACGGGCGCACCTCCCCGGGGCCATCCCGCCGCCGCGCTGCTGTTGCCGCGGCTACCTCCGAGGTGCCTCTCTGGCCCTCGGGACAGCAGACCCTGAGAGTCGACAGGATCACCCCTGTCTAAAGAGAACTCCGGTATCTGACTTGTTTCTCCTGCCGCCCCCTGATTGGACAATAGAACAGCGTATCTCAGTCGAATTTTCCGATTTCTCCAACTTTTCCTGTGAATGACTGGACCACCCCCTGGGGACTCTCTACACTTCGGCTGTCAGTCCTTCGATATAGCGGGAAGCGGAAGGGGGGCAGTTGTGGCTTTCCTCAGCATCGACGACTTGAGAGCGTTCACGCTCGTGGCCACCGAGCGCTCGGTGACCAAGGCCGCCGCCCGTCTCGACGTGTCGCAGCAGTCGGTGTCGGAGCGCATCCGCCGCCTCGAGGGTCGCCTGGGCGTGAAGCTCTTCGAGCGCCGCCCCTACGGCATGCGTCCCTCTGCCGCGGGCTTCCAGTTCCTGACGTACGCCACCCAGTGCGTGGAGCTCATCGACCAGGCGGTCGCCGTGATCAGCGACACCGACCTGCTGCGCGTCGAGGTGCAGCAGTCGGTCTCGCCGGCGGTGGCGGCCCGGCTCGACGACCTGGTGGGCTCGCAGCGCATCAAGGTGGCCGTCTCCGATGGCACCGACCCGGATGCGCTTCTCGTCCGCATCGCGGGGGGAGACGTCGACGTGGGCATCGGCGTGTTCGCCGACCCCTCCGCCGGAACAGGCAACGGCTCGCCGTCAGATGCTTCGGCCGTCGCTTCCTCCTCGGGTGACGGTGGCAGCTCGGCAGATGTCGACGGCGAGCCCGATCCGTACCGGGTGGTCACCGAAGCCCTGTTCGCCGATCCGGTCATCTGGGCCGCTCCGCCCGACCACCCGCTCGCACGCCAGGCCGAGCCGGTCTCCGTCGCCCAGTTCTTCGGTGCCGGCGCGCCCGGACCGGGTACCACGCCCGGCACCGGAGCGCTCGAGGGGGTGCGGGTCGCTGCTCGCTCGGCGCTGCAGGCCGACCTCGATGCCGGCCGGCTCGTCGAGCTCCCGCTCGACCAGCCGCATTGGGTGGTGCCCATCTCCATCGCCTACAGGGCCAACGACCACGACCGGCCCACCTTGGCCGCCGTGCGCGAAGCCCTGGCCGTCGACCGCTCGCCCATGAGGGGTGCTGCCTGAGTCCAGTCGTTCCAGTTCTCGTCGTCGCAAGTCCATAGAAATCAGTGATCCAGGGGGGTTCCATGAGCAAGTCGTTGGTAGGTAGTGCGCGCGGCGCGACCGCGTCCGCACACGTGAAGAGGTGGCGAGCTGCCACGGTCGCAGTGCTGGTGCTGGCCATGGTCGGTTCGCTCCTTGCCCTTGCGGTGCCGCCACCTTCGGTTGCCGGTGCCCAGGCACCGCCTCCGTCTGGGGTGGTGACGCAGCGGATGTGGCCGGTGGACTGCATCGGCGAGGCTGCCGGCGTCGAGCAGGCCGAGAAGAACAAGATGGACTTCGCGGTGACCGCTCCGGAGTTCGTTGAACCCGATTCGACCTTCACGATCCGCATCGCGCATCAGGGCTCAGCGTTCCCCGACACCAACCCGAGCCCACTGGGCCAGGTGCCGGTCCACTGGCTCCAGAACATCTCGTTCATGTTCAACCTCCCGACGAACACCTCGGTCGAGAGCATGTCCGTGGTCCCCGAGACGGGACACGGCTTCGAGGGCCCGGTCTCGGTGTCGATCGACAACAGCTACAGCCCGGCTCGGATCGTGCTCTTTGTGCCGAAGGTTCCCAAGAACCCGACGCCTCCCACCAACGAGACGTTCTTCCAGTTCCCGGCCTTCGACGTGACAGTCCGGGCGACGGGGGCAACTGGCTCGACCATCCAGACACAGGTTGCTGGCTCGGACAAGATCAGCTCGGGCTACGTCTTCCAGGCCCAGTCGGTCGCGCTCGCGGCGGTTCGCTGCTGGCCGGAGGGTCAGGTGCCCGCTCCCATCATGTCGACGACGGTCATCGGGTCCAGCTCGGAGTCGATCCCAACGACCACAACCCTTTCGGTGGACCCAACGCTGCTGCCCGCTGGGTATGAATCCCGCCTCGAGGCCCACGTCACGGGCGAGATCGGTGCTCCAGCGGGAGCCGTCCGCTTCGACGACGGATCTACGGTCCTCGGCTTCGCCCAAGTGGACCAGGGCACGGGCTTGGCAGCGCTCACGACGATGCTCAACAACATCGGAGCACGGCAGATCACGGCCAGCTACCTGGGGAGCACCGGGTACGAGGCCTCCGAGTCTCCAGCTGTGGCGGTTCAGGTGACCAACCCGGCTTCCCGGGAGAAGGTGAACATCCAGATCACCGCGACCCCGAACCCGTTGACGCGCAACCTCACGCCGCCGCTCGTTGGTACGCAGCCGATCGTCACGGTGGGCGTCACCATCTCGCCCGTGAGCGGTACAGGCGTCCCAAGCGGATCGGTTGCCCTCTACGACAGGGACCGGTTGCTGGGCGTCCACCAGCTGGAGGCGGGAGCCTTCACGACCGAGTACTTCAACCCGGACTTCGGGGGTCACCAGCTCCGCGCCGAGTACATCGGTGATGTCGACTTCTTCCCCGCCAGCGCGACGGCCCCACTGAGCGCGTACTGGGGAACGAGCAACGCTACGAACTACGCGCTGGTTGGCGATGTGAAGCTCAACGGAGCCGCGTCTGAGCCGATGCCCGCGTCGACGTTCCTCAACACCCAGGCGAGGACCGACGGAGAGGGCAACGTCGTACTCGCGGCCACGGCCGAAGAGTTCCACTACCCGGGTGGGACGTTCTTGATCCCGTCCGTCACGCTTGACGTCGCCGGAGGGACGATCACAGGACTCCTGGCGCAGGCGTCCCCGGCTAGCGGTGTCGTCACTCCCTCAGGAGATGCCAACCTCGACACCAGCTTCTTCTTCCAGATCACCGAGGCAGATCTCGGCTCGGGCACGGTCCAGTTCGCATCCGGCTGCTCGGTTGGTCCCTTCGAGGTGAACCTCACGGGCACTCGAGACGGTCTCGACGGGCCCGTGTCGCTCTCCGACGCCGGGTTCTTCATCGCGCCTGTCCCGCCCGGGGTCTGCACCACCACTACAGGAGCGTCGCTGGGATCGGCCATCAACAGCCGCCTGGTTGGTGGGAGCACGGAGCTCAACCTCGAGCTGACCCCTCGGGCTGCCGCCCCGCCTGTGTCGGTGGCTCCTGTGGTCATGAGCATGCCCTCCGGCTTCTACGGCCAGCCGGTCACCATGACGGCCACCGTGACGCTCGGTGGCGACGGTCCAGCATGGGGATCTGGCCTCGTGGGAGAGGTCGACTTCTATGCAGGCGATACCTACCTCGGTAACGCAAGAGCGGAGGGACCCGCGGGGTTCACCAAGGTCGCAGTTCTCACACGACCTGATCCGAGCCCGTTTGCAGCCGTGATCGATCCCGCGGCTGGGATCTCAGTTCCGCAGGGCGTTCAGGAGATCACAGCGGATTTCCGTCCGAGGGACTACCTCTTGGATCTGTCAGCCTCGAGCGGTCGCAGCGATCCAACTTCATACGAGGTCTTCGCACCGCTTCCTCAGCACGAGACGACCTTGGAGATCGAAGGCCCTTCCAGTGCCCAGGCTGGCGAGCTGCTCACGATTCGAACGACACGGGGCCCTGTTGACAGCTCAGGTGCCCCCGCTCCTCTCCAGGGGTCGTTCTTGCTCTTCGACGACTCCGCTGCTGGTGGCAGCGCCCTGATAGGGGAGTACCCCGGCCTTGGGTTCGTAACCGACGAGATAGCCGCGGAGTTCTCGATTCCACTGGGCGTCGGGGTCAAGTCGTTGAGGGGCGTCTGGTCGGTGCACGCAGCATCGGCTTGGTGGTGGGCAACCGCCAACTCCGAGAACCTTGAGGTAGTCGTGTCCGAAGGCGTGCACGAGACCCAGGTGAACGTCGATCGCAACTCGACGCGTGGTGGGAATCAGGTACCCCAGAACGTGAACCTCTACTCCTGGGCGCAGGTAGAGACCCTCGAGCCGTCTCACGGTCTCTCGTTTGCCGCGCCTCTAGAGCGAGGAACCTTCGAGTACTGGGATGGGGGAACCCTCCTCGGAACGCAAGAGGTCACCGACTCGGGAGCTCAGGACGGTAGTGGCTTCGTGTTGCCCACGGCCGTTCTCGGCAGCAAGACGATCACGGTCAAGTACATACCTCCGCCTAACAACACCTGGATGCTCCCGTCGGAGACGAACTTCACGTACGAGGTCGTGACTCCGGGAACGCCTGGTCCCATGACCACAGGCATGCAGATCGAGCAGATCGTTCCGGTCGGAACTGGTACGGAAATGCAGCCTGCGATCCAGGGCGTCGCGTGGAGCCGCATCAACGGCTTCGTCTCGTTCAACTCCTCGGGATCCGTCCAGTACTTCGCCGAGAACACAGAGACCGACGTCGTGACGCCTCTCGGCACTGCCAACGTCTCGACATCGACATCCACGAGCAGTGGTAGGGGTCTGGCTCGGCTTTCCAACTCGGCTGCCTCAGCCAGCCTTCCCGCGGGCGTCTACGAGGTGTGGGGTGTGTACACGCCGTCCAACGCAAACTTCGCTGGTTCGACATCCGCCCGCGTGACCCAGCGGGTGGTATCGACGCCGGCTCTGACCACCACGACTCTTGAGGTGTCGCCTCCCGACTCGGCTCCTCAGGACGAGCCCGTTGCGGTCTCCTCAGTGGTCTCGCCCTCCGATGTCACCGGCAGCGTTCGGTACCTCAGCGATGGGGTAGAGGTGGGGTCCGCCGGCGTGATCGGTGGTGAGGCATCCACGAACTTGGTCGGTCTGCCTGTGGGCGAGACCATACTCACGGCCGAGTTCGTGCCAGGCAACGCATCTCACTTCGCGGCCTCCACGTCGACTCCGGTGCCCTACGAGGTCACAGCTCCTGGCGTGGAAACCACGACGGTGCTGACGGCATCTCCCGAGGGCACGGCCTTCGAGGGCGACACCGTCACCCTCACGGCGACGCTCAGCCCGTCTGATGCCGCTGGCTCGGTGACGTTCCTCGACGAGGACGCCGAGCTGGGCACGGTCGAGGTCTCCGACGGAACAGCCACCCTCGAGGTCGACGATCTACCCGTAGGAGAGCACGAGTTGATCGCAGTGTTCACGCCCACCGACCCAGGTGCCTTCGCGCCTTCGGAGTCGGAGATCCTCACCTACGAGATCGACGAGAGGCCGCCAGGGCCCGTCGAGACCGGCACGAGCCTTGCCATCTCACCCGAGGGTTCGGCCACCATCGGCTCCGACGTGACCCTCACGGCCACGATCACGCCGACAGCTGCGGCGGGAACCGTGAGCTTCCTCGACGGAGGGGAAGTGGTTGCAGGCCCAGCGGCTGTCACTGACGGCTCCGCGCAAGTCGTCGTCGACCAGCTGGGCCTCGGGACCCACGAGCTCATCGCTGCGTTCACCCCAGATGACCCAGAGGCATACGAGGGCTCGGCGAGCCCGGCTCAGAGCTACGAGATCACAGCTCCGGATCCCGAGAACCCACCGGTGATGACCTGCATGGGGGCTGATCAGGTATCGCGCGGGCTGCTCGAGCTGTACCTGGCAGACACGGGTGGGACCGTCACCGTTCCCACGCCGGTGATCTCCACAGTGCCGGCCGAACTGAACACCGGGGGATCTGGCGACGTGGCCTTCACCTGGTCGGTCACGCTCCCAGAGGACCTGGCAGCGCTGCCCGTGGAGCTTCAGACCCACATGCGGCTCATCAACATGAACCTGGCCATAGAGGCAAGTGGTGGCTCCACGCAGAGCTGGGCCTTCCCATCGGAGACCCCGACCATCGAAGACACCTTCGCCCCGATCGTGTTGGAGACCGAAGGCTCGGTCTCGGCGTCTTCCAACGCCGACATCCTCTACCGACTGAAGAGCCGAGCTCTCATCACCGTGTCGGTCGAGGCGAGCCCACTGGGTCTTCCTCAGGTGGACGTGAACCTCACGTGTGACTTCGCCAACAACACGGTTTCGGTCACCGAGGTCGAGGGCTCCGACATCAACCCGCCAGGTGCTCCCACCGAGGTCACCGCTGAGGCAGGGCCGCTCATGGCACACGTGTCATGGACCCCTCCTGCCAACGACGGTGGAAGCCCCATCACGGGATACGTGATCACCACCTCCCCAGGGGGCAAGACGACCCACACCTCAGCTGAGGTGACCCACGTGGACGTGATCGGCCTGACAGAAGGCCAGGACTACACCTTCACCGTGCAGGCAGTGAACGAGGTGGGACAAGGCCAAGCCTCAGATCCGAGCAACGAGGTGACACCGGGCCCTGGAGAGAACTTCTCCGACGTCCAGCCAGGACACCCGTTCTTCGCGGAGATCG
>CAZHBH010000054.1:0-14008 GCA_964530525.1 uncultured Rhabdothermincola sp.
GCGTCGGCGGCGATCGAGATCGCCTGACCTGCCGCTGCATCCGCAACGGCATCCGCCAACGAGGCGCAGGTGGGACCCATCCCGGCCACGGCGAGGGCGATCTCTCGGGTGGCCTCGGGGGCTCCCGGGAGCTCCGAGTGGACGGACGGCCCGACCATCGGCACCACGGCGTGAGGCTCGCCGTCCACGACGGTTCGCGGCACCGGCACCACGAGGTCTCCGCGGGCTGCGATCGAGACGAAGTTGACGTCCCGTAGGGTGCCGTCGGGTGAGGGTGCGGCCACATCTGTCCCCTCCAGCGAGGTGACCACGTCCGAGGTCTCTGCCAGCCCACGGATGGCCGGATGGCTGGGATCGAAGCCCGCGAGCGGCGCCAGCTGCGTCTCGACGGTCCCGGTTGGCCGCCCGAGCACTCGGAGGGCGGCGGCGGTGGTGGCCAGGTCGGAGCCGCCGTGAGGGGTGCCCAACGTGACCACGGTCTGGAGCTCCACGGGCACCTGGTGTCCTTCGGTGAGCGCCAACCTCGTCACAACTCCCCCCTGGGAGTGGGCGATCACGTCCATCGCCACCCCGGGGTTGGCGTGGGCGACCTGGCTCAGCAGCAGCGCCAGGCGGGCCCCCGCCGAGCGCAGGTCGCCCATGGTGTCGGCCGCTGCGTAGGGGTTGGCCGGAATTCCAGAGAACCTTTCGTCGTCCCCAGGGTCGGGGATGCGTCCCCCCGAGTACGAGAACCGCACGACGTCTCCCGGCGCGTAGCCGAGCCCGTCGACGTCCACCTCGTCCACCGAGGCGCTCTCGCTCGTGGAGCCCAGACCCGCCACCAGCACGGCCACACGGCGACGTCCGGGCGGGCCAGCGGGCGTGCCTGGAGGGGTGCACGAGCTGCGGGAGCGCCGCCATCGCTCGATCGCCGACGTCACCTCGGCGAGGTGGGTGAGCGGGTCGAGCCGAGCCCGGTAGTGAGAGAGCAGCGCCACCCCCTCGCGGGCGGAGACCACGGCGTCGCCCGCCGCTGCGACGGCTCCGTCGGCCGCGAGGTCCAGCGTCGCCCGCACCAGCTCGGCGAGTGCCCAGCGTTCCGCCGCCCGCAACTCGGCCAGGCCCTCCCCGGCCCCAGGGACGAGGCGGGGTCGTTGCGGGACCCGTCCAGCGAGGACGAGCGCAGGGTCGAGGTACGTCCCGTCCACGTCTCTGATCCCGAAGTGGAACCGCCTGTCGGCTGTGCCGAGCCGCTGCCCTCGCGCGACGCGCACGCCTGCGTGCACCTCCACGGTCGCCAGGTACGAGTAGCTCGTGCGCAACCCGTCGTCGTGGGCGATCGTCACGTGGAGCGTGGACGCGACGCGTCCAGCGAACAGAACCTCGCCGGCGGCGGATGCCGTCACGGGTGAGCCGGGCGTGGTCGCGTACTCCCAGCCCCTGTTGCCTGCTCCGTACGGGGCGGGATCCGGGGCGCGGTAGGGGTCGACGACCACGGCGTCCACCGGGGCGCTGTAGGGCTCAGCGGCCGTCGCCTGCCCATCCGGAGGCGATGCAACGCTGGCGATGAAGACGAGAAGGGATGCGAGGACTTGTGTGGCACGGGGCACGCGACAGCTCCACCGGGATCGAACAGGTTCGGTGGGGGACGGGTGCGCCGCTCGGGCGCTGGACGGCAGAGCCGTCGATCAGGCGAGCTCGCGCTCGGCGGCGGCGATGCGAGATCGCAACTGGAGGACCGAACTGGTGTGGATCTGGCACACCCGGCTCTCGGTCACGCCGATCACCTCGCCGATCTCAGCCATCGTGAGGCCCTCGTAGTAGTAGAGGGTGAGGACGATCCTCTCCCTCTCGCCCATGCGCCCGATCGCGTCCGCGAGGATCCGGCGCATCTCGGTCTCCTCGAAGGCTTGAACGGGGCCATCTCCGCTGTCGGCGATGGTGTCTCCCAGGGTCACCCCGGTGTCTCCGCGCTCCGCGCCTGCGGAGAGCATCTCGTCGAGGGCGACGATGCCCCGAAAGGAGATCTGCGACAGGTCCTCTGCCAGCTGCTCCTCGGTGATCCCCATCGAAGCCGCCAGCTCGGCCTCCGTGGGGGTGCGGTGCAGCTGGGCCTCGAGGGTGGCGTAGGCCTCCTCGAGGGCTCGAGCCTTGGCCCGAACCGATCTGGGCACCCAGTCGGTGCCGCGGAGCTCGTCGAGGATCGCGCCCTTTATCCGAGCCATGGCGTAGGTCTCGAACTTCAGGCCCCTTTCGGGCTCGAAGCGCTCTATGGCGTCGATGAGCCCGAAGATGCCGTAGCTGGCCAGGTCGGACCGATCGATCGTGCTGGGCAGCCCTGCCGACACCCTTCCGGCCACGTACTTCACGAGCGACGAGTAGTGCAGGATGAGACGGTCCCGACACTCCCTCGTCGGGTTCGACCGGTACTCGTCCCACAGGTGCGCCACGCCTCCGGTCCGCTCCTTGATGAGCGCGAGCTCGGGAGGGGCCACGGCTCCGTTGGCGCGCGCCACCTCGTGGTCGGACGGCCCACCCGTCCCGGCGATGCCGAGATCGGTGATCCCGTCAGGCTCTGGGGTGTGTCGCATCGACGACGCCACGGAGGCGCTCCTTGCTCACGTGCGTGTAGTGCTGGGTGGTGGTGAGGGCCGAGTGTCCTAGAAGCTCCTGGACGGCCCGCAGGTCGGCCCCACCGTCGAGCAGGTGGGTGGCGAAGGTGTGACGGAGGGCGTGGGGGTGCGTGGGCTCGGCCGAACGCCGGTCGATGATGCGCCGCACGTCGCGGGGCCCCAGGCGGTGGCCACGCATGTTGAGGAAGACGGCGTCGGTCGGGGAGCTCGGACCCACGAGCTGGTCACGGATCCCGCCCAGCCACCTCTCGAGCGCCGACACGGTGGGAGCGCTCAGCGGCACCTGCCGCTGCTTGCCGCCCTTGCCCCACACCCGCACTGTTGCCGCTGCGAGGTCGATGTCCTCCGGACGCAGCCCGCACAGCTCAGAGACGCGCAGGCCACTTCCGTAGAGAAGCTCCACGACCGCCTCGTCGCGGGCCATCACGGCCGGGTCCGTGGGGCGCGCAGGATCAGGCGTCCGGTCCAGCAGCGCGTCCAGCTCGTCGGCGCGCAGCACCCTGGGGAGGCGCCCTCCTGAAGGGGGAGCGGAGAGGCCCACGGCTGGGTCCCGCTCCATCGCGCCGGTGCGGCGCAGCCAGTCGAAGTAGCGACGCAGGGACGAGATCTTTCGCACGATGCTCCGCCGTGCGTAGCCACGTGACGACAGATACGCGACGTATCGCCGAAGGACCTTCCGCTCGACCTCCCCGGGCCCGTGCAGGCCCAGGCGCTCCGCCCAGGTGCGGAAGCCTTCGAGGTCCGAGCTGTAGGCACGCACCGTAGACGGGGCGGCTGCCGTGAGGGAGGCGGCGAAGGCGTCGAAGCCCCAGAGATCCGTGCCACCGGTCACGGCGTACACCGTACCTGGCGCCCGCTCAGTGTGGTCGTACCCGCGCTCATAGTCGCCGTTCGGAAGCCGGCCTCCTGCCTCGCACGCCCGACGGGGCCGTCCCTGCGCCGACACGCTCGTACCAACCTCCCCTCAACGCCACCCAGCCCCGTTCCTCCAGCTCGTCGAGGGTGCAGGCGAGCCCGGCGAGGCTCTTGCACGTGCGCACCATCAGCTGCTCGATGGTCGTGGCCTGCCAACCCATCGCCTCAAGGACGACTCGGGCCCCGGGCGAGGGCAACGGCCTCGCAGCCTCTGCCCTCGACTGGGCCGAGGAGTCGAGCTGGAGCATCGCCAGCACGTCTTCGGCGCCCCTGCAAACCCCTGCGCCGTCGGCGAGCAGGTCGTTGGCTCCTGCCGACGCGGGTGCTCCTACCGGTCCCGGCGTGGCCATGACGGGCCGCCCCCGCTTGAGCGCCTCTTCGGCCGTGATGAGGGACCCGCCGTGCGAGTGCGACTCCACGACCACGACCAGGTCGGCGAGCGCCGCGATGATCCGGTTGCGAGCGGGGAACTGCCAGGGCTCGATGGTGGTTCCCAGGGGTTGCTCGCTGCACAGGAGGCCCTTGTCTGCAACCTCCGCCCACAAGCCTGCGTTTCGTCGGGGATAGACCACGTCCAGGCCGGCTCCGACGACCCCGACCGGTGGTGCCGCCGCGGCTTCCAGCGCCCCGCGGTGGGCGGCGCCGTCCACCCCCAGGGCCAGGCCCGACACCACCGCCACGCCCGAACCTGCCAGGTCGCGCCCGAGGGCACGGGCCGCTTCGTAGCCGTAGAGGCTGCAGTCCCGGGTGCCGACGACGGCCACCCGCGCTCGATCCAGGGCGCCGATGTCCCCTCTCCACGTCAGCATCGCCGGAGGGTTGGGGTCGTCCACGAGGCACTCCGGGTACCCCGGGCTCGTCCGTCCCGCCACACAGACCCCGGCCTCGCAGTGCTGCATCCACAGCGCGGCCACGTCGAGCTGGTCCGCCTCTCGTGCCCAGCGCGCTGCGGTGGCACGGGTGACCCGGCCGAGGCTCCGCCGGGCAGTCGCATCGTGGCACTCCCCCGAGCGCAGCGAACGCCAAGCCAGCCTGGCGGAGCGGTCGTCCGTGAGAGCTCGCAGGCGTCCTGGTGTCATCTCGGGAAGCTTCGCCAGCGCGATCAGCCACGCCTCGTCGGGGAGGCTGTCGTCACCGGCCTCGTCGAGGTTCGTCGAAGCCCTTGCCTGCGTCGCGGTGGCGGGTCGTCTGCGGGCGCTCACCCGGCGAGCCTCTGCGTCGCGAAGGCCGGCTCACATCGCAGGGCCATCGCCTCGCTCACCAACTCCGCCGACAGCTCGCCCTCGCATCCGGCGAGGTCCGCGAGGGTGAGGGCCACCCGGCGCACCCTCAGCAGGCCACGGCCGGTGAGGCGGCCTCGCCGCAGCTCGCGCTCGAGGCGGGAGCTTGCCGTCGTCGACAGGGGAGCGTGCGCCTCCACGCCCGCCTGGTCGAGCAGAGCGTTGCATCGGACGCCGCGCTCGGAGGCCAGCTCCCTGGCCCGCGCCACGCGGGTTGCGACGGTGGCGGAGGGCTCTCCGGGTGTGTCGTCGAGCAGGTCGGAAGCTGCGGGTCGCGACACGTCGATCCGCAGGTCCAGCCGGTCCAGGAGCGGGGCCGAGAGCCGACGGCTGTAGCGGGCGAGCGCCAGGTCGGAGCAGCGGCAGCTCCCAGGCGACGATCGCATGCCGCACGGGCAGGGGTTCATGGCTGCTACGAACAGGAAGCGCGCAGGCAGGGAGGCCCGCACGTCGGCGCGGGCCACGTGCACCACCCCCTCTTCCAGGGGTTGGCGCAGGGCGTCGAGCACCGAGGTCGAGAACTCCCCCAACTCGTCGAGGAAGAGGATTCCGCAGTGGGCCATGGAGACCTCCCCGGGGCAGAGCCTGCGCGATCCGCCGCCTACGAGAGCTGCCATGGAGGAACCGTGGTGCGGCGCACGCCAGGGGGGACGACGCACGAGGCCGTCGCCCCGCCTCAGCACCCCCGCTGCCGAACGCACTCGGGTGGCTTCCAGCGCCTGGGTCGGATCCAGATCGGGAAGCAGGCCCAGCAGCCTTCGAGCCAGCATCGTCTTGCCAGCCCCCGGTGGGCCCACGAGAAGCAGGTGGTGGCCTCCTGCTGCGGCGACCTCGAGCGCACGCCGCGCCAGGGGCTGGCCCCGCACGTCTGAGAGGTCCTCGGTGCTCTGCGGAGGCCCGTCGCCCGGCGGGGGAGGGAGGTCGGGCCAGGGTTGCTCTCCGAGGAGGCACTCCACCAGCTGGCCGAGGCTCGAAGCACTCCGCACGCGGTCCCTGTCGACGAGGGCGGCTTCCCACGCGTTCTGGGTGGGGACGACGACCAGAGGCTGAGACATCGATTCCGTCAGCGCAAGCGCGCCGGTCACCGGGCGTATGGAACCGTCGAGGCCGAGCTCACCCAGGAAGGCCTTCTCGGACACCGCCGCCCGCGGCACGTGCTCGTTGGCCACCAGCAGGGCCAGGGCGATCGCCAGGTCGAGCCCAGCGCCCACCTTGCGGACGCCCACCGGAGCCAGGTTCACGGTGTAGCGACGGTGCTCCCACGGCAGGCCGCTCGACTCGATGGCGGCGCGAACCCGATCGCGAGCCTCCCTGCAGGCGACGTCGGGCTGGCCGACCACGGTGAAGCCGGGCAGACCGCTTGCCGAGTGGACCTCGACTTCGACGGGTTGGCCGTCGATCCCGAGGAGCACTGCTGATGAGACGGTGGCAGGCATGTGTGTGTCCTCCGATGCGCTTGGGATGGGAGGACAGCCCTGTCGCCGGCCGTCGAAGCGAGGACCTCATCATAGCTGGATCGCGAACAGCGAGACTGCAACGCTCGGGGTGCTGGCCCCTTGGAGGAGCTAGGCGGGCGCGGGGATGGTCGGGTGCTGGGCCTTAGGGCTCACAGCACTTCGCGCTCGTAGCGCACGACCGCCTCGATGTCGGCGTCGTCGAGGCGGTCGCCGAAGCTCGGCATTCCCCCGCCGCCTCCCTCGGTCACCACTCGCACGTGCTCCTCGTAGGTCAGCCGCGCGGCCACGACCCCTGCGAGCTTGGGCCCGGCTCCGCTGCCACCGCCGCTGCGCCCGTGGCACTGGGCGCAGCTGGAGTCGTAGACCTCTTGTCCCCGCGCCAGCACGGGATCGTCCGGCGTCGGCAGGCCGGGACTGGAGCATGCGACGAGCAGGGCACCAGCCATCGCCACCGCAGCAGCCAGTGCTCCCAGTGCTCTCGTCCTCATGCCTGGGCACCATACTGGGGACGTGGGCTTCAATCCCTTCCGCGAGAGCACCAACTCACTGGTGGACTACGTGGTCGTCGTAGCTGCTATGGCCGTGATCGTGGGCCTCGTGCTCTGGGCCATCCTGGGCTGACTCCCGGTGAGTGCGGGACCGCACGACGCCTAGAAGGCGTTCTGCACGACCTCCAGGCGGCCGTCGAGGATCCCGGCCACGTCGAAGCGGAGCTGCGACGCCCTCACGGGTTCGGTGGTCAGGAACTGCAGAGCCAGGCGCCGGAGCCTCTGGCGCTTCGTGTGGGTCACCGCTTCGGCGGGGGTGCCGAAGCGGGTGCTGGAGCGGGTCTTCACCTCACAGAACACCAGCACGTCCCCTCGGCGAGCCACGATGTCGATCTCACCTTCGCGGCAGCGCCAATTGCGGGAGATCAGCTCGTAGCCGTGCCTCTGGTACCACGCAGCCGCCATGTCCTCGCCGGCGGCGCCCAGCGCCATGCGAGCACGGGTGGCGCTGGGCCTCGAGCCGCCGGCAGCGCCGGCGACGTTCGCCTGTCGACCAGCAGAAGCGCTAGTTGCGCTTCTCCTTGATCTTGGCGGCCTTCCCGACGCGGTCACGTAGGTAGTACAGCTTGGCGCGGCGCACATCGCCACGCGTCACCACCTCGATCTTCGCGATCACGGGTGAGTGGACCGGGAAGGTGCGCTCCACGCCCACGCCGAAGCTCACCTTTCGCACGGTGAAGGTCTCGCGAGCCCCCTCACCCTGACGGCGGATCACGGCGCCCTGGAACACCTGGACCCGCTCCCTGCTGCCCTCGACCACGCGCACGTGCACCTTGAGCGTGTCGCCCGGAGCGAAGTCGGGCACGTCGTCGCGCAGGCTGCGCATGTCGACCGGATCGGTGGCTTTCATAAGGAGTCGGAGGATAGGCCAGCCGCCCTTCGGCCACAAAGCCGGCAGCCTGGCTCCAGCGGGCTCCCTGCCCCACAGCGGGCGCGTGGGACGCCCGCCGACCGATGAAAGCCCTGGGAGAGCGCCCTCACCGGGGATCCTCAGGGCCCAGCGCAGGCCGATCTCGTGGCACCGGGTGCATCGCCCCGCGCCCGGTCACCCCAGCTCGTCCAGGCACCGACGCTCTTCGTCGGTGAGCCCTCCTCGGGCGTCTATCAGGTCCGGGCGCTTCTCGAGCGTCCGCTTCAGCGACATCGCTCGTCGCCAGCGCGCTACGGCCGCGTGGTCACCCGAGCGCAGCACCTCAGGCACCTCCAAGCCGCGCCACTCGGCCGGTCTCGTGTACTGCGGGTGCTCCAGGAGGCCGTCCATGAAGGACTCGGAGACGGCCGAGTCCTCGTTGCCCAGGACGCCGGGCACCAGCCTCGCCACAGCTTCGAGCACCACCAGGGCCGCCACCTCTCCTCCCGCCAGCACGTAGTCGCCGATCGAGAGCTCGTCGTCCACCAGGTTGGCTCGCACCCTCTCGTCCACACCTTCGTAGCGGCCGCAGAGGAGTGTGAAGCCATCGAGTCCGGCCAGCTCCTCGGCCACGCGCTGGTCGAAGCGCCTCCCACCAGGATCGAGCAGGAAGATCGGTCGTGGCGGGTCGACCGCCTCGACCGTGGCGAACACCGGCGGCGCCATGAGAACCATGCCGGCACCACCTCCGAAGGGGGCGTCGTCGACGGTGCGGTGGGGATCGCTCGTGGCGTCTCGCAGGTCGTGCGTCCTCACCTCCAGCAGCTCGCGCCTCTGCGCCCTTCCCAGGATGCTCGCGGCCACGAAGCCCTCTACGAGGTCAGGGAAGATGGTGATGACGTCGATGCGCACTCAGTCCACCAGGCCCGGCGGGGGATCGATGCCCAGCCTCCTCGGCCGCTCGACCCACCCGGTCACGAAGGTCAGCGGCACGAGGGTCCCCGTGTCGAGGACGAGCAGGTCGCTGGCAGGGTTGGCCTCCACCGACTCCACCACGCCCACCGGCGCTCCCGTGGTGTCGATCACCTCTGCACCCACGAGCTCGTGGATCCACAGCGCGTCGGGATCGCCGTCGTCCTCGAGGGGCTCGGCCACGAGGACCGACCCCCTCAACGCTTCGGCAGCGTTGCGGTCGGCCACACCCTCGAACGCGACGATCCAGCGATCCTGGTGCCTTCTCGAGCCGACGACCCGCAACGTGCGCTCGCCCGATCGAAGCTCCGAGCCAGGCGCCAGGCGCGACGCTTCGGTCGTCGTGAGCTTCACCGTCACCTCGCCCCGCAGGCCGTGGGCCTTCCCTATCCAGCCGACCTCCAGGAGGTCAGCCATCTAGTCGACGAACTCGACGTTGACTTCGATGTTGTCGCGCACCGCAGCTGCGCGCACGACCGTGCGGATCGACTGCGCCACCCGTCCACGCTTTCCGATGACACGGCCCATGTCGCCAGGGGCGACGAAGACGTTCAGGGTCGTGCGGTCGCCTGCGTCCTCGGTCTCGATGCGCACGGAGTCGGGATCGTCGACCAGCGACCTCACGAGGTGCTCCAGCACGGCGGTCGCCGTCGCGCCCTGCACCCGGTTGCCGTCGACGTCCTCGGCGTCCTCGTAGCCGTCGCTGTCGATCTCGTTGCTCATGAGCCATCCTCCGGGGTGCCCTCTGCCTGCTCGGGCTCGGGGCTCTCTTCGACCGCAGGCTCGGGGGAGGTTCCGTCGGCGAGGTCGCCGGGAGCGGCCTCGGCCTCGGCCTCGGGGGCCGGTGCACTGGGCTCGTCGATCACGGCTGTGGCGGTGGTCGCACCGGTCGCTTCGGGTGTGGTGCCCGACGGGGCTGCAGCCGACACGGTGGAGCCGGCCGGCGCGCCGCCCTTGAACTCGCCCCAGGTGCCCGTGATCTCGAGCAGCTTGCGGACGGTCTCGGTGGGCTGGGCGCCCTTGCGCAACCAGACCAGGGCCTTGTCGCTCTCGATGTTGACGACGGAGGGTTCCTGGCGGGGGTCGTAGTGGCCCAAGATCTCGATGAACCTGCCGTCGCGGGGCGAGCGGCTGTCGGCCGCGACGATCCGGTAGGTGGGCTGCTTCTTCTTGCCCATCCGCATGAGGCGGAGCTTTACCACGACACCATCTCTTTCTCGGGGCCCCTGTCGGGCCCACGTACCTTTCCGCCGGTTGGCGGCCAAACATGGTGACCTGATGAGGCTCCGGGATCAAGCCCAGAGCCCTCAGGCCGGTCGCCGAGGGGCGGTCGGCCTAGCGGCCCAGCCCTCCGCCAGGCATCCCGGGAAGGCCGCCTCCCCGCTCCAGGTCCTCCAGCGAAGGCATCGTCGACGGATCGAAGTCGGGCAGGCTCAACGGCGCCGTCGTGCGCTTCGAGCCCCCCTTCGGGGTCACGCGGCCGCCACCCTTGCCGGTCTTGCGCCCCTTGCGGGCCTTGCGCATGCGCCTCCCGCCGAGACCGCCCATGCGCTTCATCATCTTCGAGACGTCCTTGAACTGCCGGATCAGCTCGCTCACCTGCGAGGGCTGGGTGCCCGACCCCTGCGCTATCCGCGTCCGCCGAGAGGCGTCGACGAGGTCCACATCGGCGCGCTCCTCGGGCGTCATCGACCGGATGATCGCCTCGATGCGCGCCACCTGGCGGTCGTCGATCTGGGCGTTCCGTGCCTCTGCAGGCAGCCCCGGCATCATCCCGAGCAGTCCCGACAGCGGACCCATTTTCTTGATCTGCTGCATCTGGTCGAGGAAGTCGTCGAGGGTGAACTGGCCCTCCAGGAGCTTCGCCGCAGCGGCCTCGGCCTCCTCTGCTTCGTACACCTCCTCGGCCTTCTCGATGAGGCTGAGCACGTCACCCATGCCGAGGATTCGCCCGGCCAGCCGGTCGGGGTGGAAGAGGTCGAAGTCGTCGACCTTCTCCCCGGTGGAGGCGAACGCGATCGGCCTCCCCACGACCTCCTTGACCGAGAGGGCCGCTCCACCACGGGCGTCTCCGTCGAGCTTGGTCAGGATCACGCCGTCGAGCTCTAGGGTCTCGTGGAAGGCCTGGGCCGTGGTCACGGCGTCCTGGCCGGTCATGGCGTCGATCACCAGGAACGTGTAGCGGGGATCCACCGCCTCGGAGATGCGGCGCACCTGGTCCATCAGCTCCGCGTCCAGGGCGAGGCGGCCGGCGGTGTCGACGATCACGACGTCTCGCCCGGTGCTGCGTGCCTCGCCGATCGAGCGCGAAGCCAGCTCCACCGGGTCGCCGGGCTCGCTGAACACGGGAACGTCGATCTGGCGGCCGAGCGTTCGTAGCTGCTCGACGGCGGCGGGGCGCTGGAGGTCTGCGCCCACAAGGAGGGGATGGCGGCCCTGAGCCTTGAACCAGCGCGCCAGCTTCGCCGAGTTGGTGGTCTTGCCCGAGCCCTGGAGACCTGCCATCAACACGACGGTGGGTGGCCGGGAGCTGTACGACACCCGGAAGGACTCGCCTCCGAGGGTCGCCGTCAGCTCCTCGTTGACCACCTTTATGACCTGCTGAGCAGGGCTGAGGGCGGCGCTCAGCTCGGCTCCCGCGCAGCGCTCCCTGACGCGGCCCACGAAGCTCTTGACGACGTCGATGTTGACGTCGGCCTCGAGCAGGGCCAGCCGGATCTCCCTCAGGACCTCGTCGAGGTCGGCGTCGCTAAGGCGCCCCCGACCTCGGAGCCGCTTGAAGATGCCGTCGAAGCGTTCAGTCAGGGCGTCGAACATGAGGGACCGATGCTATCGACCTCGGGGCTGCCGTAGACCAGCCTCGGCGAGGCGGCCTCGACGCGCAGCTCAGGGGAGGAGCGCGTCCACGAACTCGTCGGGGTCGAACGGCACCAGATCTTCTGCGCTCTCACCCACGCCCACGAGCTTCACGGGGAGACCGAGATCGGCCTGGATGGCTACGACGATCCCACCCTTCGCCGAGCCGTCGAGCTTGGTGAGCACCACGCCGGTCACGTCTGTCGCCTCGGCGAACTGCCTGGCCTGGGTGAGCCCGTTCTGGCCGGTGGTGGCGTCGATCACGAGGAGGACCTCGGTGACGGTGCCCGCCCCCTTGCCTGCCACCCGACGGACCTTGGTGAGCTCCTCCATGAGGTTCACCTTGGTGTGCAGCCGTCCGGCGGTGTCCGCAAGGACGAGATCGCCCCCCCTCGCGGCCGCAGCCTCCACGGCGTCGTACACCACGGCGCTGGGATCGGCCCCCTCGTCGCCCTTCACCAGGTCTGCTCCCACCCGCTCAGCCCAGATCTCCAGCTGCTCGGTGGCGGCCGCGCGGAAGGTGTCGCCCGCGGCCATCACCACCTTGCGGCCCTCGCCCACCGCCTGCTGGCCCACCTTCCCGATGGTGGTGGTCTTGCCCACCCCGTTGACGCCCACGAACAGCCACACCGAAGGCGGCTGGTCTGCCATCCGCAGGCTGCGGTCTGCCCCGCCCAGGTCGGACTTGAGCGTCTCCCTGAGCGCTGCGAGGAGCTGTTCGCCGTCGACGAGCCTCTCGTCTGCCACGCGAGCCCTGAGCCTCGTCAGGAGGTCGGTGGTGGCGGACACACCCACGTCGGCGCGGATGAGCGCCTCCTCCAGCTCCTCCCAGGCGCCCTCGTCGATCTTGGCCCTGCCCGCCAGCGCTCCCACGTAGCCGGCGAGCGCGCTGCGCGCCTTGCCCAGCCTGTCGCGCAAGCGAGGAGCCGGCTTCGCCGGCTCGATCATGGCTGTTGCTGCAACCCCCTCGAGATCTCCGGGCGGCCCGTCGGGTGCGTCGGGCAGATCTTCGGATGCCGGGACCGGTTCGGCCTCGGCCACCGAGGAGCGCTCGGGGGCGCGACGATCGTCGGTTCGGACGTCTGGGCGGGTGGGCGGGGGCTCGAGGAGCTCACCCCGCCTACGCCTCGTGGCGACGAGGGCAACGGCGCCCACCAGCAGGACCACGACGACGATCGCTACGAGAAGTATCTCCATGGCGAGCGCAGCTTAGGACGTGATCGATCCGCTCAGGTCCCCCGAGTTGGGCTTCGACAGGCCCATCAGGGCCGGCTCACGCCCTACGCGGTGAGCCGGCCCTGATGGCTGCTGCCGAGGCGGGCGCCTTTGCCCTCACCCCGTGGAGCCGAGCGTCACCTCGACCTCTTGGGCCTGCCCGTCACGGTCGTAGACCACCGTGATCCGGTCACCGGGGCGGTAGCTGCCGATCTTTCCGGAGAGCTCCGTCATCGACTGGATCTGGTCTTCGTCGACCGACACGATCCGGTCACCGGGCCGCAGCCCGGCTGCGTCAGCGCCGCTTCCCGGCTCCACCCCGGCTATCACGACTCCCTGACCCGAGGAGCTGGCCGGCGCCCCCCTCACGCCCAGCTGCGCCCGCTCGACCGCCTGGCCCTCGGCGAGCTGGGCTGCGACCCGCTGCGCCACGTCCATGGGTATGGCGAAGCCGATGCCGCTGTTCTCGCCGGAGCGGCTGAAGATCGAAGTGTTGATGCCGATCACCTCGCCCGAACGGTTGGCCAGCACGCCTCCTGAGTTCCCGGGGTTGATCGGAGCATCGGTCTGGATCATGTTCACCGCCACGCCGGAGTCGTTCGCCACCGGCCTGTCGAGCGCGCTCACGATCCCGGCCGTCACCGTCTGCTCAAGGCCGAAGGGGCTGCCGAGGGCCACGGCCATCTGGCCGACCTGTGGGGGGTCCGAAGCGATGCGGACCACCGGGAGGTCGCGCTCGGCGTGCATCCGCAGCACAGCGACGTCGGTGCTCGGATCCGCGCCGAGGACGTCTGCGTCGTAGGTGGACTCGTCGGCGAGGGTCACCTTCACGAGCCTCTGCGAACCCACGACGTGGGCGTTGGTCATGATCAGCCCCGACGCGTCGTAGATGAAGCCCGAGCCGAGCGAGCTGCCGCTGTGGATCTGCACCACGGCCGGCGCCACGGCCGTCGCCACCGCAGCCACCGGCTCGACTCCGTCGGCCGGGACGGTGGGGGTGGGGCCCGTGGGAAGGTCGCCCGTCCCGCCGCCGGAATCGGAGCTGGCGTTGCGCGTGCTCAGGGGGGCCTGCGAGACCTCGTCGCCCTCGACCAGTCCTCTGAGGGCGAACCCGCTCGCCACCAGGGCGATCGCTGCCAGGACGGCTGCCGCCACCCACCCGGCCCTGCCGCGGTGCGCCGGGGGGATCGGCGAGGGCGGCGTGGAGCCGGGGGGCGGGGTGGGTGGCCCCGAAGGGGGGGTGGCTCCAGGGGGAGCGAGCACCTCCGGGCACGAGGCGACATTCTCCGGCTTGCGGAGCCGC
>CAZHBH010000055.1:0-13840 GCA_964530525.1 uncultured Rhabdothermincola sp.
CGAGTCGAACGTCTCCAAGGTGATCGACGGCCTGGTGAGGCTCGGGGCCGAGGTGGTCCACACGGGCATCTCCGACGTGCACGCCACGGGGCACGCCAAGGCCGAGGAGCTCAAGACCATGCTCTCGATCACAAGGCCCGAGTGGTTCGTGCCGGTGCACGGCGAGTACCGCCACCTCAGCGCCCACGCGCGGCTGGCTCGAACGATGGGGGTGCCCGAGAGCAACGTGGTGATATGCGAGGACGGCGATCAGGTTGTGCTGGACGAGGGTGGGCTGTCGCTCTCCCGGCGTGCGGTGCCGGCCGGGTTCCTCTACGTCGACGGGATCATCGGCGACGTGGGGGCCGGGGTCCTGCGTGATCGCAAGGTGCTCGCGGAGGAGGGGGTGGTGGCGGTGGTCGTGGCGATCGACGTGACGAACCGCTCGATCATCACCGGCCCAGAGGTGATCACCAGGGGTTGGGTGTACGCGCCAGAGGCAGAGGACCTCATCGACCAGTGCGCGGAAGCCGTGCGTGACGCCATCAAGGATGCCTTCGCCAACGACGCCATCGACATCGAGACCTTGCAGCGTCACGTGCGCCGGGCTGCCGGTCGGTTCGTCAACGAGCAGACGCGCCGCCGCCCGATGATCGTCCCCGTTGTCATGGAGGCCTGAGCCCGTCCTTCCTCACGCTTCCCCCGCGTCCTTCGGACTCCGGACTGGTTCGCCGGTTTGGGGGGTGGGGGGCCGGCCTCGTTAGCCTCTCGGCATGCCAGACGTGTCTGCTCGTGCCCTGATCGCCGACGCTGGGTCGAAGCTCCTGGATCGTGGGGAGCAGCTGAGCATGGGCGAGCTCGGGGCGCTGGCGGCTCTGCCCGACTCGGCGGTGCCCTCCCTCGCGGCGCTGGCCCACGAGGTGCGCCTCGAGTGGTGCGGTCCCGAGGTGGAGGTGGAGGGGATCCTCTCGGCCAAGACCGGCGGTTGCCCAGAGGACTGCCACTTCTGCAGCCAGTCCTCGCGCTTCGAATCGCCCGTGCTCGCCACCCCCTTTCTCGACACCGAGGACGTGTTGAAGGCCGCAGAGGAGACCGCTCGCCTCGGAGCCTCGGAGTTCTGCATCGTCCTGGCGGTGCGTGGGCCCGACGAGCGGACGATGGGCCGCCTTCTCGAGCTCGTGCCGTTGGTGCGGGAACGGGTGGGCATCAACGTGGCCGTGAGCGCAGGGATCCTCTCCGACGACCAGGCCCGAAGGCTCGCCGAGGGCGGGGTGCACCGCTACAACCACAACCTCGAGACCGCGCACTCCCACTTCGACAAGATCGTGACCACGCACCGCTGGGAGGACCGGTTCGAGACCTGCCAGCTCGTCCGCAAGCACGGGATGGAGCTGTGCTGCGGGGTGCTGCTCGGGATGGGAGAGACGGTCGACCAGCGCGTGGAGCTGATAGGTCAGCTTCGGGACGTGGAACCAGCCGAGGTGCCCATCAACTTCCTCTCGCCTCGCCCCGGCACGCCCCTGGCACGCCAGGAGCTGGTGGAGCCGATGGAGGCCATCCGCTGGATAGCTCTGTTCCGCCTGGGCCTGCCGTCCGTGATCCTGCGCTACGCGGGTGGTCGGGAGGTGACCTTGCGAGAGCTGCAGGCCCTGGGCCTGACGGCTGGGATCAACGCGCTCATCGTGGGCAACTACCTCACCACGCTGGGTCGTGACGCCACCGACGACCTCCAGATGCTCGAGGACCTCCAGATGCCCATTGGGGCCTTGAGCAAGGTCATCTGAACCCGAGGCTGCGTTGACGCCCTCGCTGCCCCGCTCTGATGCGGACCTCCGCCAGGTGGAGGGACCAGGAAGGGCTCGGCCGCTCCACTCGGGGGCAAGGTGTCCGTGAGCACCCAGGGGGGCTTTTGCCGGTGGTGCGGTTCGGTGGCCCACACCGGGCCGTCTCAGTGCGAGGGCGACGCGTTGGCTCGCAGCCTCGACCCGCCACGCTTCTGCCCCGACTGCGGCCGCAAGCTCAGGGTCCAGGTGACACCCACGGGCTTCACCGCCACGTGCCGCGTGCACGGCTCGGTCTGAGCCGTCTCGAGGGCCGAGGTTCCGGTGCGCCCTCGGCCGGTGGGGCCGTTCGCCCTAGACCTCCGAGGCGAGGAGCGAGGTGAGGGGAGGTCGCGGCCCGCGGACCACCTGGTAGCCCGGGGCGCCGGTCACCTCGACCCCATCCGGTCCCACGTCGATGGCGACCTCGTGGGAGTCGATCGTCACCCCTTCCACGTGGAGGCTCGACATCCCTTCCGGGAGGTGCGGGTCGAGCCACAGCTGGCCACGGGTGGCCAGCGGGTCGAGCCGAAGGATCGTGCGCAGCCACAGCAGGGGTGAGGCAGCGGCCCAGGCCTGGGGAGAGCAGGAGGTGGGATAGGAGGCGGGTATGGCGAGCTCCCCGCGGTCGAACCCGGCGAACAGCTCGGGCAGGCGCCCCCCGTGGGCAGCAGCGACGTCGACCTGGGCGCCGATCACCCTGTGCGCCTCTTCCACGAAGCCGTAGCGGCTGAGGCCGGCGGCGCAGATGGCGTTGTCGTGCGGCCACACCGAGCCGTTGTGGTAGCTCACCGGGTTGAAGCTAGGCATGGTGGTGGCGAGGGTGCGGACGCCCCATCCGCTGAACAGCGAGGGGCTCATCAGGCTGGAGGCCACACCTGCCGCCTTGTCGGGATCGACGATCCCGGTCCACAAGCAGTGCCCGGCGTTGGAGGTGACCGTGGCGATCGGCTTCTTGTCGGCATCGAGCCCGAGGGCGTAGGTGCCCTCGTCGGGCAACCAGAAGTCTTCGTTGAACCTCCGCCGCAGCTCTGTGGCTCGGGCGGAGCACCGCCGGAACGTCTCCTCGTCCCCCGCCTCTTGGGCGAAGTGCGCCCTCGCCACGTAGGCCGCGTACACGTAGCCCTGGACCTCGCACAGGGCGATGGGTGAGCGCGCGAGGGAGCCGTCGGCATGGCGGATGGAGTCCCACGAGTCCTTCCAACCCTGGTTGGCGAGGCCCAAGGGGTTCCTCCGCTGGTACTCCACGTAGCCGTCGCCGTCGCGATCCCCGTACTGCTCGATCCACTCGATGGCGCGGTCGGCGTGAGGAAGGAGACGTTCGACGACCTGGTCGCTGGGGTCCCACCGACCCAGCTCACCCAGCAGCATCACGAACAGGGGAGTGGCGTCGATCGACCCGTAGTAGACGTCGCCCCGATCGAGGCTCAGGCCGCCGGCTCCCGCGAAGCGCATCTCGTGGAGGATCTTCCCGGGCTCCTCCTCGGTCTCGTCGTCCACCTCTTGGCCCTGGAAGCGGGCGAGCGTCTCGAGCACGCCGCGTGCGAGGTTGTGGTCGGCGATGAGCGACATCCAGCCGGTCAGGAGCGAATCGCGCCCGAAGACCGTCATGAACCACGGCGCGCCGGCCGCCACCACCGGGAGGTCGGGGTGGGCCGGGTCGAATATCCTCAGCGCCCCGAGGTCTTCGCCCGAGCGCCTCAGCGATGCATCGAAGCCGGGCATGTCGGTGACGACGTCGGGCACGGTCGCCCGCCAGCGCTCGAGGCGCTGGGCGGGCACCGAGACGGAGTCGTCTCCTCCGCAGCTGAAGCGAGGCTCGATGACGTCCCCGTCGATCGCCGTGAGAACCTCGAGGCAGAGGTCCCACGACTCGTCGTCGGCCAGGGTCGTGCGCCAGGCCGCGAAGCCCGGCTCGACGGTGGCGGATCTGGAGAGCTTCACGATCGTTCGCTTGCCCGAGTCGGATCCCTGGTCGTCGTATGTGAAGGTGTCCGGACCGATGCTCAGGCCCAGGTGCCTGGTGGGGGAGACCCGGCTCTCCTTGACCTCGAAGAGGTTGGCGAAGTCCACGTCGCAGATGAGCTCGACGACGACAGGAGCAGGGTCGAGGCCGTGGTTCGTGACCGTGAGGCGCTCGCGCATCCCCCATCCGATGTGGCGCTCGCGCATGACGACGAGGTCGGCGTCGGCCCTCCCGCGCACGGCGTGGCCCCTTCCCACGAAGGTGGCCGCGTAGGGGTCGCGCACGTCCACCCCCAGCGGCTCGACGAGGTGGCCGTTCACCCTCAGCTCCCAGCGCGAGAGCACCCGTGTGTCGAGGACGAAGAGCCCGTGAGGGCCCTCTGGGCCCATGTCACCCGCGCTGTCGGACAGGGCGAAGGTCTGGCCCTCCACGAGGGTGACCTGTCCCGACGGGTCCAGCAGCGACGCCACCGGGGAGGTGCCTAGGTACGGAGAGCGAGCGACGGGCACCTTGAACTTCTATCGCTCCAGGGCGCACGGCGAAAGCCGCTGGACGAGAAGCCCTGCACGGGCCCTCCCCACCTGGTCTCCGGCCACGGAGCGCGGCGCCTCAGGCGGCCCGCAGCGGCCTGCTCGCGGCGACCTCCTCGTAGGCGCGCAGGTGGTCTCGGACCATCCTCTCGGTCGAGAAGCGCAGGGACGCCTCCTTGCGACAGCGTGCCCTGTCGAGGTCGGCGCAGCGCTCGACGGCTTCGGCCAGCTCCCCCTCGTCGGATCGAACGAATCCCGTGACGCCGTCGTCGACGATCTCGGGAACCGAGCCCCTGGGCGTCGCCACGACAGGCGTTCCGCAGGCGAGGGCCTCGATCATCACCATCCCGAACGGCTCGGGCCATGCGATGGGGTTGAGCAGGCACGAGGCGCCGGCCAGCAGTTCGAGCTTGTGCTCGCCGCCGACCTCGCCCAACATCTCCACGTCACCGCCGAGCAGCGGCTCCACCTCGGCCTCGAAGTAGTGCCGCTCGGCGGGCTCTCGCATCTTCGCAGCGATCTTCAGCGCCACACCTGCACGGCGGGCTATCCGGGCAGCGACGTGGGCGCCCTTGTCGGGGTTCATCCTGCCCAGGAACAGGGCGTAGCCGCGGTCGCCCCGGCCCAAGGGGAAGCTTTCCACGTCGATGCCGTGGTGGATCACGGCGGCGACGGCCGTGTCGACCGCACGGGAGGCCTGGTCGTGGGAGATGGCGATTATCGGGACGTGGCCACCGATCGTGCGGTAGTAGTTGCCCAGCACCCCTGAGAACGGCCCGTGGTTGGTGGTGACGACGGGCATGGGTAGTCGCTGGGAGTAGAGGGGCCCGACCAAGGTGTGGTCGTGGACCACGTCGGCACCCCAGTCGCGGGCCGCCTCGTAGGCAGCCACCACGTGACGTAGCTCGGTGGTGGGGTCCGAGCCCACGGTGCCGGCGGCACGCTCCAGGGTCCATCGGACCGGTACCGCACAGGTGCTGTCGCCCGTGGCGAACATGAGCACCTCGTGGCCGGCAGCCTCGAGACCCCGGGCCAGGTTGTCCAACACGGCTTCAGTTCCACCGTAGGCGGGTGGCGGCACCGCTACCCACGGTGGAGCGATGATCGCGACTCGCAACCGGCAGCTCCCTGAGGGTCGATGTGTGGACGTTCCGGATTGAATGTACCGCCGCCCTTCCCGTCCCGGATCAGCTCAACCGAACGGTCCACCACCCTCGGGGTATCGTCTGGGAGGCTGGAAGCAGCTGCAGACCACGGCGCGGGCGTAGGAGCCGTCGGGTCGGCACCTCTTGGCGATCCTCGACGACAGGTACCGAACCGTGGCAAGCACAACCAGATCCCGCAAGGCGCCGGCGAAGCCCCGCTCGCGACGCTCGACCAAGCGGCCCCAGGCGCAAACCCGCAAGGGCTCGGGGGCCCGCAGGGGACGAGGAGCTTCCGGCGGCCTGAGGGCGGTGTTCGACGGTCACGGTCACGACGTCTGGGGCATCGGCCTCATCGTCTTCGCGCTGGTCGCGGCCCTGGGGGTGTACGCGGATGCCGCGGGACCTCTGGGCGAGGCGATAGCAGATGCGCTCGGTGCACTGGTGGGACGCTTCGCCTACGCGGTGCCGCCCCTCCTCGTGGTGATCGGCGGTCTGTTGGTGAGGGGTCCGCGCCCACCATCGGCGCACCCGGAGGCCGACGTTGCCGATGGTGCGTCGGCTGCGATGGCAAGGGCCACGAGGGGCTCTGGTTTGAAGCTCGTCCTGGGGGCGGCCCTCATGATGGTGGCCGCCTGCGGGCTGGCGCACCTCTTGGGCGGCCAGCCGGCACGGGGTGCCTCGGTGGCGGAGCTCTCCGATGCGGGGGGCTGGTTGGGCCTGGCAATCGGAGGCTCGATGGCCGACGTCCTCGGAGAGTGGGGCAGCGGTCTGGTCCTGGTGGCCATCGCCGTGATCGGCGTCGTCCTGGTCACCGGCACGACGATCAGGGCTGTGGCAGCCCGCACCGCGTCCGGCGTACGGCCGGTCGGGAGCTTCGTGAAGGACAAGGTCGGGGGCCTCTTCGAGATGAAGGGCGCCGTCGTCGGCGAAGCCGTCCCCGACGCCACGCGAGACCTCCCGTCGTCCCAGTCGGGCCCTGCGGGCACGATCTCCCCAGACGTGGTGGTCCCGACCGTTCAGGTCGCCGGCGAGGTGGACCTGTTCGACGTGGAGGCTGCGGACGAGCTCGAGGGGGAGGGCCCTCAGACCTCCGCCGGAGCGGTGGCGGTCCAGGTGCCGGAGCCCGATCCCGTGGAGCCCGAAGCCGACGAAGGCGACGGCGACGCGGAGGTCGAGCCAGCGGGGGCCGGCCAGCTCGCCATCGACCTGGGCCCTGCTGCCAAGGCACCGGTGTGGAAGCTTCCGCCCCGCAAGCTGCTGGAGCGCTCGGAGGCCCAGGAGGTAGATCGCAAGCTCGTGGAGGAGCAGGGGCGAGCCCTCGAGAGCGCGCTGGCCGAGCATGGCGTGGAGACACGCCTGGTGGGCATGGTCGTGGGGCCCACCGTCACGCGGTTCGAGCTGGAGCTGGGGCCGGGTGTGAAGGTCGCCAAGGTGACGAGCCTCCACAAGGACATCGCCTACGCGATGGCCTCACCGGACGTTCGCATCCTCGCCCCCATCCCGGGCCGTCAGGCCATAGGGGTGGAGGTGCCGAACGTGAAGCGGCAGGTGGTCGCTCTCGGCGACATCCTCGCCTCACCGGAGGCTCGCTCGGCAACCCATCCGCTCGAGGTGGCCATAGGGCGCGACATCAACGGTCGTGCGGTGCTCGCCAACCTGGCCCGCATGCCCCACATCCTCATAGCGGGGGCCACGGGTGCCGGGAAGTCGTCGTGCATCAACTCGCTCATCACGTCGGTCCTCATGCGGACCACGCCCGACCAGGTGCGGCTCATCCTCGTCGATCCCAAGCGCGTCGAGCTGGGTCAGTACAACCGGTTGCCGCACCTCCTCACCGGTGTGGTCACGAACCCCAAGAAGGCGGCAAACGCCCTGGACTGGGCCGTGAAGGAGATGGAACGCCGCTACGACCTGCTCTCCGAGGTGGGCTTCCGGGACATCGACGGCTACAACGCGGCGTACGACCGCGGCGACCTGCGCGACGAGGTCGACCCCACGATCACCTACCGGCGCCTGCCCTACATACTCGTGGTGGTCGACGAGCTGAACGACCTGATGATGGTGGCCGCCCGCGACGTCGAGGAGTCGATCTGCCGCATCGCCCAGATGGCGCGGGCGGTGGGCATCCACCTGGTCATCGCCACGCAGCGACCGTCGGTGAACGTGATCACGGGAGTGATCAAGGCGAACGTGCCGGCACGTCTCGCGTTCGCGGTCTCCAGCCTCGCCGACAGCCGCGTGATCCTCGACCAGGGCGGTGCCGAGCGCCTGGTGGGCAAGGGAGACATGCTCCTGCTCGGACCGAGCTCGTCGGTTCCCCAGCGCATCCAGGGGGCATGGGTCGACGAGGCGGAGGTGCGCAAGGTGGTGGGGCACTGGCGTCGCCAGTCGCCCGAGGTTGCCTACGTGGAGGGCGTGGAGGGCAGCGACGGACCCGAGGGCGGCCCTTCCGGAGGATCGGGCGGCACCGATGGCGACGACGACGACCTCCTTGCCCAGGCAAAGGAGCTCGTGGTGCGTTCGCAGCTGGGATCCACCTCCATGCTCCAGCGCAAGCTGCGCGTCGGCTTCGCCCGCGCGGGCCGTCTCATGGACCTGTTGGAGCAGCGCGGCGTCGTGGGTCCATCCGAGGGATCCAAGGCCCGAGCAGTGCTCATGACCCCCGAGGAGCTCGACGGCCCATAGAGGCCGAGCCGACAGGCGAGGCCGTGGCTCGAGCGGTCTGCTCAGCAGGCAGAAGTGGGAGGCACAGGTACCCAGCAGGCCTACCGCTAAAGTCCGGCGATGCGCTGGGACGTGCACGGGGAGCGGTCGGTCTACGAGAGCGACTGGATGAGCCTGCGGCTCGTCGACGTCGAGATCCCTGGGGGTGAGCGCTTCGACCACCACGTGGTCCGCTTCCCCCGCCCGGCCGTGGGCACGGTGATCGTCGACGGAAGCTCTCAGGTGCTCATGCTCTGGCGGCACCGGTTCACCACCGACTCGTGGGGCTGGGAGCTACCCGCCGGTGGCGTGGACCCTGGGGAGTCGCTGGAGGAGGCGGCGGTGCGCGAAGCGGTCGAGGAGGCGGGCTGGCGTCCCGGGCGGCTCCGTCCCCTCGTCACCTACCACCCCATAAACGGTGCTACCGACCAGCGCTTCGCGCTGTTCGTGGGCGAGGACCCCGTGGAGGTGGGCCCGCCCACCGATGCGGGGGAGGCCGAGCGGGTGGAGTGGGTCGCCTCGGCCACCCTGCGCGACGAGGTGCTCGCCGGCCGGGTGACCGACGGCATGTCGCTCACGGGCCTGCTCTGGTGCTTCGCCTACGGGATCCTCTGAGATCGGTAGCCCACGGCCACCAGACCGCTGGCCCAGGGGTCGCCCTTGGGCGCCCCGAGTAGCATCGGGGGCCATGGCGCAGACCTACTGGGTCGAGACGCTCGGCTGCCCGAAGAACCAGGTGGACTCGGACAAGCTCGCCGGCACGCTCCTTGCCGACGGCTTGACCCCTGCCGTCGCAGCGCAGGACGCCGACCTCGTGGTGGTCAACACGTGCGCCTTCATCGACGAGGCCCGCAAGGAGTCGATCGAGACCATCTTGGACCTCGGCGAGTCCAGACGTGAAGGCGCCCGCCTGGTGGTCACCGGTTGCATGGCCGAGCGCTACGGCTCGGAGGTGGCCGACGCCATCCCCGAGGCCGACTTGGTGGCCGGCTTCGGGGTGCCTGTCACCTTGAACCCGTCCAAGAGATCCGCTCGCGCAGACGACGAGGAGGTTCCCTCCTTCGATCTTCTCAACCTACCTCGGCCTGCCGCCAACTCTCCCTGGGCTTACGTGAAGGTGGCGGAAGGCTGCGACAGGCGATGCGGCTTCTGCGCCATCCCCATCTTCCGGGGCCCGCAGCGCTCCAGGGACGTCGCCGAGGTGCTGGCCGAGGTGGACGCGCTGGGAGCGAAGGAGGTTGTCCTCGTAGCGCAGGACCTGGCTTCCTTCGGTCGGGACCAGGGCCGGGGAGATCGCCTGCTGGTGTCGTTGGTCGACGAGCTGGCCTCGCGAGTGGAGCGGGTGCGCCTGCTCTACCTCTACCCGTCGGACCTCACCGACGAGCTCGTCGACGCGATCCTGCGGACCGGGGTCCCCTACTTCGACCTCTCCCTGCAGCACGCTTCGCGGCCCCTCCTCGCTCGCATGCGCCGCTGGGGCGACGGCGAGCGGTTCCTGGAGCGGATCGAGGACATCCGCCGGGTCGAGCCAGAAGCTGCCTTCCGCTCCAACTTCATCGTGGGGTACCCGGGAGAGACCGAGGTCGACCACGACCGCCTGCTCGACTTCGTCGAGCGCGCCCAGCTCGACTGGTGCGGGCTGTTCCCCTACTCGGCCGAAGAGGGGACCTACGCCGCAGATCTGGATGGCGCCGTCCCCGCCGAGCTGGTGCGTGAGCGCCTGGCCGAGCTCTCAGCGCTGTCCGAGGCCATCACCGCCGCCAAGCGCGACGAGCTGATCGGCACCACCGCGTCGGTGCTGGTGGACTCGCCGGGCCAGGCCCGCAGCTTCCGGGAGGCCCCCGAGATCGACGGGGTGATCTCGGTGCCCACCGACCTGGCGCCCGGAGACCTCGTCGACGTCCGGATCGTCGGCGCCTTGGGCCCCGACTTGGTGGGCGAGCCCGTAGGGGGACTCCAAGCAGCCAAGGCCGAAGCGGTCGGAGCGGCGTCGTGAGCGGTAAGGAACCTCCGTCGGAGGCGGCCGCCGCCTCCGGGTCGTCGCGGGCCGAGACGGTCTACGGGCCGTCGGCTCTGGCGACCCCGGCGAACGCCATCACGGTGCTGCGCCTCCTCGTGGCGCCCGTGCTGTTCGCGATGATCGCAGCGGAGCCCAACACATGGGTGAACTTCGTGCTGTGGGCCGTCCTCTCGGCCACCGACGGCGTCGACGGGTTCATCGCCAGGCGCCATGGGACCACGCGCAGCGGAGCCTTCCTGGATCCCCTGGCCGACAAGGTGCTGGTGCTGGGAGCCCTGTGCGCCCTGGTGGCTTCGGGGACGCTGCCGATCGTGCCCGTGGCGATCATCGCCGTCCGGGAGCTGGCGGTGAGCCTGTTCCGGGTGCGCCTCGGTCGCCAAGGCCTGGCGGTGCCCGCCCGGTCGACCGCGAAGCTCAAGACGTTCCTGCAGACCTTGGCCGTGGCAGCGGCGATCATGCCCACGCTGGTGGGCTACGAGTGGCTCGCCAACACGGTGCTGTGGGCGTCGGTCTTCATGGCCCTCGTCAGTGCCTGGCAGTACTTCAGAGACGGTCGCTGCGCCGCCACGGCCATGTGACCATGCGGCGGCTCCACCGGTGTCGCCGCCGCCCACACCCGAGCCCCCGGGTGCGAGCGGGCACTTCGCGGGTGGGTTCCACCTTTCGAGCGGCTCTTGGCGCTGCGCAGCGTAACGTGCGGGAATGCGCTGTGAGGTGGTGGCCGTCGGAACCGAGCTGCTGCTGGGGCAGGTGGTCGACACCAACTCTGCCTGGATAGGAGAACAGCTGGCGCTGGCGGGCATCGACTGCTTCTTCCAATCCAAGGTCGGCGACAACCACGAGCGCATGCGTGCCGTCATCAGCCAGGCGTTGGACCGCAGCGACGCCGTGATCGTCTGCGGCGGCCTGGGCCCCACGCAGGACGACATCACCCGTGAGGTGATAGCGGACGTCATGGGGGTCGACCTGGTGCTCGACCGGGACGTCGAGGCTCGCATCCGCAAGGTCTTCGAGGCGCGGGGCCGTTCGATGCCTGCCAACAACCTGCGCCAGGCCATGGTCCCGGTGGGAGCGCAGGTGATCCCCAAGCAGCTCGGCACGGCTCCCGGCCTGATCTGCCCCGTCGGTGCCGATCGGGATGGTGGGGCGGTCGCAGAAGGCGTGGGTGCAGGGCAGAAGGTGATCTACGCGGTTCCGGGGGTGCCGGCCGAGATGCGGGCCATGGTGACCGACACCGTCATCGACGACCTGCGATCCCGGGCCGGACAGGACGCGGTGATCAAGAGCAGGGTGCTGCGCATCTGGGGGACGTCCGAGTCGGGCCTGGCCGAGATCCTCTCGCCCCGCATCGACGAGCTCGACTCCCTGCTCGCGGCGGGGGAGCGGATGTGCACGCTCGCGTTCCTCGCCAGCGGGGTGGAGGGCCTGAAGGTGCGGATCACGGCGAAGGCGGCCACCGAGGCCGAGGCCGACGTCATGCTCGCCGCCGAGGCGCGGGAGCTCTCCGCGCTGCTGGGTGAGGTCGTCTTCTCCACCGACGACGAGACGATGGAGGTGGTGGTGGTGAGGTTGCTGGAAGAGCTGGGCCTCACGATGGGAACCGCCGAGTCGGTGACGGGGGGCCTCGTGGCGGCAAGGCTGACCGCCGCCCCGGGCGCCAGCAAGGTCCTGCGGGGCGGCCTGGTGTCGTACGCCTCGGAGGTCAAGTACTCGTTGCTCGGGGTGCCCGAGGGGCCGGTGGTCACCGCAGAGGCGGCCCAGGCGATGGCCGCCGGTGTGTGCGCGCTGGTGGGGTGCGAGGTGGGAGTCGCCACGACCGGCGTCGCGGGACCCGAGTCCCAGGAGGGCGTGCCGGTGGGCACGGTCTTCGTGGGTCTCTGCCTGCACGGCGAGACGAGCTCGCAGGAGCTGAGGCTGCCGGGTGACCGCGACCTCGTGCAGCAGTTGGCGGCCATCTCGGCGCTCGACCTGCTCCGTCGCCGGCTAGTGCTCTGAGGGTGCCCCGGTGGCCCGCCTGTTCGTCGCCGCGTATCCACCTCCCGACGTGGTGGAAGCGCTGTGGGAGCAGCTGCCACGGCCGGCCGATCCGGGTCTTCGCTGGGTGCCCCGCGAGCAGCTGCACGTGACCCTCCGCTTCATCGGCGAGGCCGACGAGGGGGACGCAGCGGCAGCTCTCCGGGCCCTCTCGGCCCCGTCCACGACGGTGGGCCTGGGGCCAGCGGTCAGCCGCCTCGGTGGCGAGGTCCTGTGCCTCCCGGCCACGGGTCTCGACGGGCTCGCCGCGGCGGTCGCCACGACAACCCGCTTCATCGGCGAGGCGAGCAGCCGGCCGTTCTCGGGCCACCTCACCATCGGGCGCTTCCGCCACCGCCAGTCGTGCGACCTCACGGGCACTCCGTTCCGAGCCACCTTCGACCTTCGTGAGGTGGCCCTGGTGCGGTCCACCATCTCGTCTTCAGGCGCCCACCACGAGGTGATCGCCACGTTCGCCCTCGCTCCCCGCGGCGCTTGACGATCCCTTCCACGAGGCCCGGGCGGAGGGGCCCGGCAGCGGGATCCCGGCCCTCCCGGTCTCGAGGGCGGTCAGGTGGTGGTGGCGTCTCGGTCGAGGCGCAGAGATGCGGAGTTCATGCAGTAGCGCTCGCCCGTGGGCTCAGGCCCGTCGGGGAAGACGTGGCCCAGGTGGGCTCCGCAGCTGCCGCATCGGGCCTCCGTGCGGACCATGCCGTGGCTGGTGTCGGTCTCCGTCACGACTGCGTCCGCCCCGATGGGCTCCCAGAAGCTCGGCCAGCCGGTACCGGACTCGTACTTGGTCTTCGAGTTGAACAGGGGTGAGTCGCAGACGACGCACCGGTAGACGCCGTCGTCGTGGCAGTCCCAGTAGATCCCCGTGAAGGCCCGCTCCGTGCCGCCCTCCTGCGTGATCTCGTACTGCTCGGGGGTCAGCCGGGCCCTCAGCTGCTCTGTGGTCTCCTCGGTCATGGCAAACCTCCTCGGGTCGTAGCCAAGGTACCGACTCGCGTGGGAGATGAGGGGTTGAGGGGTCCCCGTTGAATGGTCCAGGCGCTATGCGAGTGCTGGTTGGTTTCGGGTGGTCCCGGCCCTGGCCGAGCTCGATTGGTTTGAGATCGGCATGGGGGCTGAAATGCTTGATCGAACAACCGTTCGCCGCTAGGTTGCGTGGAACTACGACGATGTAGTTCGTCACACCCCGTCAGTAGGTTCTTGATCGACCCGCTGCGGCTCTGCCTGCAGCCACATGTTCGCCAGAGAGAAGGGAAGCACGGTGGAGCGAGACAAAGCACTGGAGATGACGCTCGGCCAGATCGAGAAGCAGTTCGGCAAGGGCGCCGTGATGAAGATGGGGGAGAAGGGCTCCATGGCGGTGGAGACCATCTCCACCGGCACGCTGGCGCTCGACCTGGCGCTCGGTGTGGGTGGGTTGCCCCGCGGCCGGGTGGTCGAGGTGTACGGGCCCGAGTCCTCGGGCAAGTCCACGCTGGCCATGCACGTCGTGGCAGAGGCGCAGCGCACCGGTGGCACCTGCGCCTACATCGACGCGGAGCACGCCATGGACCCTGTCTACGCCCGGGCGATCGGGGTGGACGTCGACGAGCTGCTCATCTCGCAGCCCGACACCGGTGAGCAGGCGCTGGAGATCGCCGACATGCTCGTGA
>CAZHBH010000056.1:0-13792 GCA_964530525.1 uncultured Rhabdothermincola sp.
AGCATCGGGTCCCAGGTGGCCTGGCCGTCGAAGTGGGTGTGGATGTCCACGAAGCCGGGCGTGACCACCAGGCCTTCCGCGTCGATCTGCTCACGGGCGGGGCCGTCCACCTCGCCGACCTCCGTGACGATGCCCCCGGTGATGGCGACGTCGGCGGTGCGTGCGGGGGCGCCGGTGCCGTCCACCAACGTCCCGCCTCGGATCACCAGGTCGTGCATGGCTCCTCTGCCTCCGGCTCCATCGTCGTCGTGGTGCGGGCCCGCCCTCCCGCTGCTCGCGTCGTCCCTCGAGCCGGTTCGCGGGTGGGGTTCGACACAGGGCCGACGGCCCCCGCAGCGCTCGAGATGATCGACACAGCTCCGTCGAGGACTCCCTCGAACACCCGATCGCGGTCGAAGTCCTCCTCGAAGAACCCGGAGATCTCCAGCGTGATGAACCCGTGGAGGGCGGCGAAGGCCGAAGTCTCCGCGTAGAGCGCAGCCTCCCCCTCGAGGCCGTAGGAGCGGACCATCGCGACCAGTGCCTCGTTGGCGTCCAGCGCCGCGGTGATGAACTCGGGCCGGTCGAGGGGAGCGCGGGTGGCGCCCTCGTAGCGGCGTGGGAAGCGGTGGGCGAAGGAGCGCTGGACGTTGGCGAGGGCTCGCAACCCGTCCTCGCCCGTGCGGCCCATGGCAGCGGCCCGCAGCTCGGCCCCCAGCTGGCTCATGGTGCGCACCTGCACCGCTGCCTTCAGGGCATCGAGGTTTCGCACGTGGTGGTAGAGCGAGGGCACCCTCACCCCCAGCTCGGCTGCCAGGTCGGTCATGGTGAGCTGGTCCCACCCGGAGCGATCGATGATCGTCTCCGCTGCTTCGAGCACGTCCTCGAACGTGAGCCTGGCCCGCTCGTGGCGCGCCTGCGATCCGTCCGACCCAGCACCCCCCTGGTTGCTCATGGTCCCTCGCCAGACCCGGGTGCGTCCCGTCGAGACCACGAGCTGGGAGGAGCCGCCTGGCTCCGTGAACTCATGGCCCAGCCCCCCAGCTGATGTCGCATGAGCACCACCTTGGCACGCGGCCTCCCGTCCCGCGCTTCGAACACCGATCGTCTGGGTTCCGCCTGCCGAAGCGGTCATTCAACTACACCCCTTAGGCCACGAGCAAGAGGACTTCGGCTGTGCTCGTGGGTCCAGAGGTCCACGATCGGACACGACGGGGGCCCGCTCCGCTCTGGCTGGGCCTTCTTTGGCCGACGGGCCCGTCGGGGCCGGTAAGATGCGTCGCCCTGCTCCCATCGTCTAGTGGCCTAGGACACCACCCTCTCAAGGTGGAGACACGGGTTCGAATCCCGTTGGGAGTGCCAACCGATCAGGTGCGGGGGACGAATAGCGAGGCGCCGCCGACCACGAGCACGCCTATCGCGATCCACCACCAACCGCCGAACAGCAGCATCAGCACCACGCCGACCAGCAGGCCGACGATGATCCCGATGATCACTGGGCTCTCCTTCATCGGTGGTGCCTACCCCTGGATTGCGCCTCTACCCAGGTTGGCAGCAGCCACCCTGTCGACGGGCGTGTGCTCGTCGTCGATCTGACGGCACAGGTACGCAGGTGGGGGTAGTAGGTCAGGTGGACGGGGGGCGCTTGCGGAACGCGAGGAGCACGCCGATGGCGGCTCCGATGGCGAGCGCCACTGCGACGACGACGATCACGGGAACGGTCCACGAGGTGCCGCTATCGGCCTCCTCGGTGATCACCGAGGGCACTGAGGTCGTGGTCGTGGAGGGTGCCGAAGTGGTGGTGCCGAAGTCGGGCCTCACCACCACGGTCGCGGTGGCGGAGGATTCGGGGTTCATGGAGGCGACGTTCGCCTCCCAGGTTCCCGGCGCGAGCTCGACCTCAGCTCCGTAGCGACCCCCGGAGACGTGGTCCAGCCGCACAGGGGCGGTGAGGGACGGTCCACCGCTCCCGGCGAACGTGACCGAGACGGTCGCCCCCTCCGCCAGGTGGCCGTCGTCGGTGTAGGTGATGCCCACCTCGACGTGCACGGTGGTGGGCCCGTTCTGCTCGGCGGTGATCACCGTCATCTGGCCGGTCTCGCTGTGCGCCCCGGCGGGGGCCGCCAGCAGAAGCACGGCCGAGACGAGCACCCCCAGCAGAGCAAGTGCCCTAGCCACCTGCGCCTCCCGTCGTTCCGCCAGACCGGGCGCTGTTCAACAGCCCTTCCCAGGTCTGGATCGAGATCTCTCCGCTCGTGCGGGTCACCACCTTGCCCCCGGCATCCACCGACACGAAGAACGGGTAGCTGGACGCCCCGAGAGCTGACGCCGCCCGGCCCTGCTCGTCGTCGACCATGGTCGGCACGCTCCAGCCCTCCCGGCGCAGCCAGCGGCCGGCGGGGGCGTTGGGCCGCCCGGAGTCGAACGCCGTCGACACCGCGTACAGGTCGACGTCGGACGGCATGCCGTTCTCGTCGAGCCAGTCCTGCAGGCGGGGCACCTCGGCCTGGCAGTGGGGGCACCAGTGGGCGAGGACCATCACGACCTTGGGCCGCCCGTCCGACGGGTCGATGTCGAGGGCGCTGCCGTCGAACGTCTGGCCGTCGATGGCCGGGAGCACCATGCCCACGGCGGGGTCGGCACCGGAGGTGGGCCGCGGGGGCAGGTTCTCGCCCTGCACCTGCACCTGGCCGTACTGGAGGTCGCCGCTGGGCACCACGGTGCCGCCGGACGGGGAGGCTCCTCCGCCCTCGGGCTCACCTCCCGGACGGGCGATGAGAACAGCTACCAGGCCGATCACCACCACAGCCAGGATCACCGCCCCGAAGATCCAGATGGCCCTGCTCGAGCGCTCGGCCTGGTTGCGGGCATCCCTGACTCGTTGCGCAGAGGAGCGCCTCTTGGTGGGTCGGTTGCTCATGTCTCTCTCGCTCGGCTTCGTCCTGCGACGACCCTAGCGTTGCCCGTACACCGAACCGTCAGCCGCGCGGAGAGCGTCAGGCGTCGCGTCGGCGCATGAGCACGCCCGCCAGTACCAAGATCACGATCCACCACGCGCAGAACACGGCGAAGCCCGCCCATGGCCCGAGCACGTTGCCGCTCTGGTTGACCACCATGATCTGCTGGCCAGCGTTGCTGGTGAAGTAGCGCTCCACGGCGTTGCCCCAGTCGCCCGGTAGCAGCGCAGCCAGGATGGGTAGGACGAACAGCCCTGCGACCGCCAAGGTGATGCCGCCTGCGGTGCTGCGCATCAGGGCTCCCAGAGCGAAGCCGAACATGGCGCTGGCCGACAAGTACAGGCCTCCGCCGGCTACCGCCCTCAGCACCTCGGGGTCGCCGATGCTCACCGACAGGTCTTGCGTGCTCAAGATCGCCTGCCCTGCGAAGAAGGCGGTGAACGACGTGATCATGCCGACGACGAGCGAGAACACCAGGACCACGATGCCCTTGCCCGTCAGGAGCTTGATCCTCTGGGGCACTGCCACGAGCGTGTTGCGGATGCCTCCGGTGGAGTACTCGGTGCTGATGGCCATCACGCCAAGCACGACCAGGGCGAGCTGTCCGAGCAACATCCCGCCGAGGCTCGTACCTGTGGGGTCGAAGTTGGCCCGGGTGTCAGGGGTGGCCTGGTCCCAGGTGGCGACCACACCCCAGCAGACGAGCAGGGAGAGGCCGACGGTCACGGCGATGAGGGTGAGGGTGGTCCACATCGTGGAGCGGACCGACCTCATCTTGGTCCACTCCGAGCGGACGACGTTGGCGAGGCTCGTGCGATCGGGGCTCACGACGCTCCCCCTTCGCTGCCCGCGCCGGTAGGAGGTGCGGGGGGTGGGGGAGAGGGCACCGTGCCCGCCGCAGGGATGTCGGGAGGTGGCGGGAGGCCCGCTTGGTACTCGGTCGACTCGCCGGTCATCTCCATGAACGCCGCCTCCAGCGATGCGCGCTCCTCGAACAGCTCGTATATGGGGATGCCGTGCTCGAAGGCGAGGTCGCCGACCTGGGCACACGTCACGTCGTGCACCTGGAGCTGGCCGTCGACGGCGTCGGACTGCATGCCGGCGGCGGCGAGCTCGCGCCTGAGGTCGTCCAGGCGCGGTGAGCGGACCCGCACGTGGTTGGTGGAGCTCTGCGCCACCAGCTCCTCGGTGGTGGTGTCGGCGAGGAGCTTTCCCTTGCCGATGATGATCAGCCGCTCGGCGGTGAGGGCCATCTCGCTCATGAGGTGGCTCGACACGAGCACCGTGCGACCCTCGGAGGCGAGCTTCTTCATGAAGTTGCGGATCCACATGATCCCGCCGGGATCGAGGCCGTTGACCGGTTCGTCGAACATGAGCACGGGTGGGTCGCCGAGCATGGCTGCTGCTATCCCCAGCCTCTGCGACATGCCCAGCGAGTAGCTGCGGATCCGGTGCTTGGCCACCGCGTGGATGCCCACCAGTTCGAGCACCTCGTCGACCCGGCGGCGCGGGATGCCGTTGCTCTGGGCCAGAGCGAGCAGGTGGCTGTAGGCGCTGCGGCCGCCGTTCACGTCCTTGGCGTCGAGCAGGGCACCCACCTGGTGAAGAGCGCGCGACGAGCGATCGTGGGGCTTGCCGTCGATCAGGGCAGTCCCCTGGCTGGGTCGGTCGAGACCCAGTATCAGTCGCATCGTGGTCGACTTCCCGGCACCGTTCGGGCCGAGGAAGCCGGTGACCACTCCCGGCTGGACCGTGAACGAGAGCGCGTCCACGGCCGTCTTCGACCCGTACCTCTTGCTCAGGTCCCGCACTTCGATCATGGGTCGGTCCACCTCCGAGCGGTGACCCTAGACGGTCACGGGGAGTGGTCGCCTCACCTTCCAGGGCCCCGGTGCGGCCTCGGAAGGCGCCAGTCGGAGGGGCCGAACCGCCCGGTGCCGAGCACAGCGGTGCCATCTGCGCGTCGAAAGTCCTGGTCAGGGCCTAAGTCCTGTGAATAAACAGGACATTCTCTTCCCAATGGAAGGGTCACAGCGATATGATAGAAAGATCACAGGAGAAAGCCTGATAGTGCGGGGACCCCCCCGTTCGAGGGAGTCTCCAGGCAGAGAGGTCCAGGGAGCAACCGTGTCACTTAGCATCGATGATCTGAGGTCCTTCATCCTCGTGGTTCGCGAGCGCAGCGTGAGCCGAGCGGCGTCCCGCCTAGGCGTCACGCAGCAGTCCGTCTCCGAGCGGGTCCGCCGCCTCGAGCGCCGCCTCGGCGTGCAGCTCTTCTCTCGCCTCCCGCACGGCATGGAGCCCAAGCCGGCCGCTTACAGGCTCCTCCCATACGCCCAGTCGGCGGTCACCTCCGTCGACCAGGCGTTGCGCATCGTCGACGACGACGATCTCCTCCGGGTGGTGGTGCAGCCCTCGATCGCCCCCGCCCTCGCGGTCTTGGGGGGCGACCTCGCCGGCGTGAGGTTCGACGTGCGCTCCGAGGCGGAGACCGAGTTGGTGTTGAGCGCAGTGAGCGATGGCAGCGCGGACGTGGGCCTGGGAACGTTCACGTCAGCGGACATCCCAGCGCTCACAGCCGAGGTCGCCGATGCCGGAGGAGCCGCCGATGGCCAGCTCCCTCCCGTGGGCGCCGACGACTGCAGCTCGGTGGCGGTCGGCGATGGCGGACTCGCCGCGGACCGAGGCGAAGGTGACGACGGCGAGAGGTCACCAGGCAAGAGGAGCATGCGGTCGGTCACCACGCCGCCGGCCGACTTGGTGGTGGAGCAGCTGTTCGCCGACCCGGTCATCTGGGTCGCTCCACCCGATCATCCCCTGGCCTCGCGCTCGGGAGCCGTACCGGCTTCCGAGGTGGCGGCCCTTGCGGTGGGGGTCACGGCGGCGGCCAACGGTGGTACCCAGCACCTCGACGAAGACGGCGCCTCGCACCACGAGGACGGCGACACGTCGAACGCAGCTGTGCGAATCGCCGCTCGTTCCACCGTGGCCCGGGCCCTCGCAGAGGGACGGCTGGTCGAGATCGCCGTGGACCTTCCCGGTTGGGTGCTCCCGGTATCCATCGCCTATCGATCGACAGATCGCGATCGTCCGGCCATCACCTCGCTGCGGGCGGCCATCGTCGACGAGCACCGCCGTTCGCACGCACTCGAGGTCGAGCCCGCTGCACCACCTGTCACAGCGAGCCCGTGAGCCACGGGGGGTCGCGCTCCTCGTCCCGACCGGCCCTGCCTTGAAGTCGAGATCCGTGGCGGTGATCATGTCGGCGTGATCAGCGGATGACGGGCCAGCGACGTGCGTCCGCGAGACCCCTGACCCTGGTGGCCTTGCTCGCCTTGTGCGCTTCGGCGTGCGTCTCCGGCGGCGGCTCGGCCCAGTCAGAGCCCACGGTCCCCCAGGAGCCGTCGTGGTTGTTCACGATGCGGGCCGAGGAGGCGGAGGCCTCTTTCGAAGGCGGGTCCCCCTCCGGCACCATCGAACTGCGGGGCCTCGACCCCACGGTGGTCGCCTTCACCGACCGACCACACAGGCAGGCCGACACCGAGTCGACGGCAACCTTCGAATCTCGCTGGGACGAGCGCTTCGCCGGCGACCCGCCCGAGGCGGCCCTGCTAGCCCACAGCCCCAGGGGCACCCTGGTGATCGAGGTGGACGGGTTCGACGTGACAGGGGAAGGTGCCACGCTCGAGGTCCAGGTGGTGCAGGCCGTGTCCGGCCAAGCCCTCGGGGCCCTCGACGACGTGACCCCCCTCGACCCCGACGACCTCAGCGGGACGCTCCAGGGCGTGACGTTGTTCATCGACAGCGCCACGGGTGGTCCTGAGCCCCGCGGCGGGGCAGCAGAGGGCGAGGCCACCTCGACGCCGCACCTCGACGCCGTGGTGGCCCAACTGCAGGAGACCAACCCCACTTCGGAGGGCATCGCCTGGTTCCGCAGCAGTGGCAACCTGCTCGGCCAACCAGGGGAGCCGGACGACTCGTGGCTCCTGCAGACCCCCGAGTGCTGGGGGCAGAGCACCTGCTCCACCGACAGCTTCAAGCGCATGGAGCGAGCGCTGGAGCTGGTCGCCTCCTCGGCCAGGAGCATCCTCGACATCACGACCCTCTACCCCTACCCGGACGGCGACTTCCGGCAGGCGTTGGTGGACGGGCTCGGCCGAACCTTCGCCGAAGGCCACAGACCGCTCGTGCGGGTGATAGGAGGCGTGTCGCCCGGAGGATCCATAGGCGGCTCCTCGCCGGACGGATGGCGCGACGCCCTCGTGAGCGACGTGGCAGCGGCCTCGGGTGTCGACGCTTCTGAGATTCCCGTCGCGGTGGCGTCGGTCGCCACGTCGTGGGGCTGGTCGTGGAACCACGCAAAGGTCGTGGCCGCCGACGGGAAGGTGGCCGTGATCGGCGGCCACAACCTCTGGACCGCCGACTACCTGCAGACGACCAACCCCATCAACGACGTCTCCGTCCTCCACCGGGGTCCGTTGGTGGCGCAGGCCCACGGCTTCGTCGACACCGAGTGGGGCTTCATCTGCGCCAACACCCGCTCGCCGATGAACGTCGACTACCAGGCCACAGGGGCCGTCGGCGCGTGTCCGTCGACCGCTCCGGAGCTGGAGGTCGGAGGCACGCCCGGTGCGGTGGAAGCGCTGTCGATCGGCCGCCTGGGCATGGGCATCCAGATCCCGCAGGTGGAGCAAGGTCCGCTCCCGAACGACCTCGTGTCGAGGGCCGACGCGAGCGCCGCGGCTTGCTCGTGGCTGACCAACGACTACACCAACCGCGATGCCCCCTACGAGCGCGCCAACCCCGGCGAACCGGCGCTTAGGGCGCTCATCGCCTCGGCCAACACGTCCGTCACCATCACGCAGCAGGACCTCATCGGTCTGTGCTCGGCCAAGATCGTCCCCAAGTGGGACGTCCGTGTGTTCGACGCCCTGGCGGAGAGGATCGCCGCCGGGGTCGAGGTGCGCATCGTGATCTCGTCGCCGGGCACGAAGGACTACTCCAACGGAGGAAGCCTCGCCGACGTCAGCTCCTACCTCCTGTCCCGAGTGCAGAAGGCGGTGGGGGATCCCGAGCAGGCCAGAGATCGGTTCTGTGCGCAGGTGGGCATCGCTCCTCTGCGCTTCAACGGCACCGACGACACCTGGCCGGGCGGGCAGGGGATCGGCAACCACACCAAGGTGGTGGCCGTGGACCGCGCTGCTTTCTACGTGGGGTCGCAGAACCTCTATCCCGCCTGGCTCCAGGAGTACGGCGTGATCGTGGAGGACCACACGGCGGCCGGCACCTTCTACTCGAAGCTGCTCGACCCGATGTGGGAGCACTCGGAACGAGCGAAGGACACCTCTCAGTGCCCCTGAGCGCTCAGGTGGCCTGCAGAGGGCTGCGACCCTGCGGTCGTCGGGCCATCGCCGCAGCTCGACCGAGGGCTGAGCTCATCGGGAGAAGATGGCCGAGAGGGCTGTGGTCATAACCTGAGCAACCGCCTTGGACGAGAGCTTTCGCTCGGCCCTGAGGTAGTAGAGGGTCTCCAGCTGGCAGATCACGTCGGCGGCGGCCAGGACGGATGACCGCTTGGCAGCGGGCAGTGCGTCCAGCTCGGGCTGGAAGTGCTTCTCCACCTGAGAACGGAGGAGGTCTCGGCCCGAGTCGAAGCGGACCCGGACCATCTCGTTGTGCTGCGAGGCGATCCGTGCCATCGGCATCGACGGCCCGAGGACCTCGTAGAGCTTGAGCCTGGTGGTGACGCACCTTGCGATTCGATCCTCGAGTGGCCCCTCGCCGATCTGGGGTATGAGGATCACCGGAGCAGCTCGCTCGAAGTTGTGGTCCATCGCAGCTCGATAGAGCTCCGGGATGTCGGCGTAGTAGCGGTACAGCGAGCGCAGCGAGACCCCTGCCCTCTCCGCGATCTGCTCCGGCCTCGGCTGCGGGTCGCCCTCGAAGAACAGATCGATCGCAGCTTCCAGCACAGCGAGCCTGTTGCGGTCGCGCCGGGCATGACGGCCGTCTCGCTCCTGGTCTCGGAGCGCGCCCTCGCTCTCCTCCGGGATCCTCAACGCGGACCTGTCGCCGTCCATCGAGGCCGAAGGTACTCGGCCCCCGGGTCCATCCAACGGTTCGTCTCGTCCTCCTCCGTCGAGCCGAAAGTATTGACACCCTATATGTCAAAATCTTACCCTATCGGCATGAGAAGGACGAGGACGTTCAGGGTTCCATCTGCTTCCGCCGCCGCCCTTGCCGTGGGGTTGGCAGCTTCGTTGCTGGTGGCGGTGACCGCGTGCGGCAGCAGCTCCGAGGGATCCGCCGGTTCGGGCGGCACGAGCGGCGAGGGAGGCGACGCCATCACGATCTACTCCAGCGTCCCCCTTCAGGGAGCGGGCGCGCCGATAGGGGAGGCGATCGTCAACGGCATCCAGCTGGCCTTCGAGCAGGCCGGGTACCAGGCCGGAGGTGTCACGATCTCCTACGTCCCGCTCGACGACTCCACGGCGGAGGCGGGTAGCTGGACGGCCGAGGCGGAGAGGGCCAACGCCCAACGGGCCGTCGACGACGATTCGGCGGTGGCCTACCTCGGCACCTTCAACTCAGGTGCGGCCGCTGTCTCGATCCCGATCCTCAACCAGGCCGGCATGGCCATGATCAGCCCCGGCAACACCGCAGTGGGCCTCACGTCATCCGACCCGGGTGCTGACGTGAAGGCCGGCGAACCCGGGATCTACTACCCCACGGGTGTGCGCAACTACGCCCGCATCGTCCCGAGGGACACAGTGCAGGGAGCCGCGCTCGCAAAGCTCATGGCTACCGACGGTTGCACCCGCGTGGCGGTGGCTCACGACCAGGAGCTCTACGGCACCGGCCTCGCGACCAACATCCAGATCTCCTCGGAGGGCCTTGGCTACCAGCTGATGCCGAGCATCGGGATCGACCCGGATGCGAGCGACTTCAGTGCCATCACAGCGGGGTTCGCCGCGGCGGGGGTGGACTGCTTCGTCTTCGCCGGCATCACCGCCAACGGCGCCGTCCAGCTGTTCACCGACGTCGCGGAGGCCCTTCCGGGCGCCAAGCTCTACGGGCCCGACGGCGTCGCCGAGTCGACCTTCTCGAACCCGTCGGATGGGGGGGTGTCCGCCGAGGTCGCAGCCCGCACGAAGGTGACCATCCCTACCCTCTCGGCGAGCAACTACCCCGAGGCGGGAAGGCAGTTCTTCGCCGACTACGCGGCTCGCTACGGCGACGCCGACCCCAACTCCTTCGCCATCTACGGCTACGAGGTCGGCAGCCTGATCCTCGACGTGCTCGAGCGAGCCACCGACCCCACCGATCGGGAAGCCGTACGCCAGGCCCTGTTCGAGACCACCAACCGCAGCTCTGTGCTCGGCAGCTACAGCATCGACGCCGACGGCGACACCACCCTCACGGCCTACGGCGTGTACCGCATCGAGGACGGGAGGTTCGCCTTCGACAGCGCAGTGCAGTAGCTCACTGCCGCCGCTCCGCGGCGGCGAGTGGCAACGAGCTGAGGCGAGCTGAGCTGAGGCGAGTAGACATGGCCGGTGGACGTCTTCGACGAGATCGCCCACGTCGGTCGGCGGTTGCGCAAGCTCGTGAACCCGGGCGTCACCATCACCGCGCCCCCGAGGTCGGGAGTCGTGTTCGAGCGTGACGTCGAGGTGGCGATGCGCGACGGGACGGTGCTGCGCGCGAACGTCTTCCGACCCGACGACGACGACCGCCGTCCGGTGCTCCTCTCCCTGCACCCCTACGGCAAGGACGGCCTGCCCAAGCCACGGCGCCGCGGGCGACCCGGTTGGCGGGTTCCCGTGCAGTTCAGGCTGCTGCCGCAGAGCCGCCCCTTGTCGATCTCGGCCTGGACGACTTGGGAGGCCCCCGACCCGGCGGCGTGGGTGGCACGTGGCTACGTGGTGGTCAACGCCGATCTACGGGGCTGGGGCCGCTCCGACGGAGTAGGCGAGCTGCTGTCGGCACAGGAGGGCGACGACGGCCACGACCTCGTGGAGTGGGCGGCGGAACAACCGTGGAGCTCGGGCAAGGTGGGGTTCTGCGGGGTGTCGTACCTGGCCCTCACCCAATGGGCCACCGCGGCCACCAGGCCACCTCACCTGGCTGCCATCTGCCCCTGGGAGGGCTTCACCGACGCGTACGGCGACTTCGCTCGTCCTGGCGGGGTGCGTGAGGACGGGTTCGTCCTCATGTGGACCAGCATGTTGAGGGCACAGCGCCGGAGCCCGGTGACCCTCAGGCGCGAGCAGAAGCGCCGTGAGCTGCTCGACGACTGGTGGCGGGCGCGCAACCGGGCCATCGAGCAGATAGAGGTACCGGCGCTGGTGTGCGGCAGCTTCTCGGACCACAACCTCCACAGCCGAGGTTCGTTCGAGGGCTTCCGACGCATCGGCTCCACGTCTAAGTGGCTCTTCACCCACAGAGGCCCGAAGTGGGCCACCTTCTACTCGGCCGAAGGGCAGGCCTTCCAGCAGCGCTTCTTCGACCACTTCCTCAAGGGCGAGGACAACGGGATGGACGACGTCGCCCCGGTGAGGCTCGAGGTGCGGGAGGACGCCTCGACGGTCTCGTCGGTTCGGGGAGAGGCCGCCTGGCCTCCACCGAGTGCACGCTGGAGCGCGCTGGCGCTCGATTGCGGGAGCGGTGCCCTGGTGGATGCGGCTGGCGACCCCTCAGCCGGCCTGCCTGCCTCGTCCGTGGAGCTGCACACCCGTCGTGGGAGCGCGACGTTCACCTGGAGGGTGCCGCGTGAGATGGAGGTGGTGGGGCCGATGGTGGCTCGGCTGTTCGTGGAGTCGGTCGACGTGGAGGACATCTCGCTGTTCGTCGGCGTGCGCAAGGTGCGCGCCGGGAGGGTCGTGGGGTTCGAGGGCTCGTACGGCTTCGACCGGGCGCTCGTCGCACACGGGATGCGCAAGGCCTCTCAGCGGGTGCTCGACCACAGGTCGCCTACCGACGGCGTCCCACTGCACCTCGACGATCGCCGCCTGCTGCTGCAGCCCGGTGAGACGGTGGAGGTGGCTGTGGAGCTCTGCCCGTCTGCCACGTTGTTCCGGGAGGGCGATGAGCTCCGGCTGGAGGTGCGGGGTCGCTGGTTCTTCCCTCGCAACCCCTTGGTCGGACAGTTCCCCGCAGGCTACGAGCCGAGCCCGAAGGGCAGGTTCGTGATCCGCTCCGGCGAGGAGCACCCCTCCGAGCTCTCGCTCATGACCGTTCCGGCCTGATCCGATCCCCTAGGGCTCGGAGTCATCGTTCGATGTCGAAAGCTGGCATGACCTCAGCTGCGAAGCGCTCGAGCTGCTCGACCAGCACCCGCTGAGGGGTCGCCACCGGGTAGCCCACCATGATCTCCTCCAGACCAGGCCACTTCTCCTGCACCTCCAACAGCCGCTCGGTCACGTACTCGGCGGGGCCCGCTATCCAAGCCCCCATCTCCACGGCGTCCTCGACCTTCGGCAGGTCGGCGGTGGGAGCGATCGCCGGGTCGTCGAGCTGCGCGAGCTGGTCGTCGTCCAGGCCCGGGAAGAAGCCGAGGGGAGCGAACATCTTGATGTGCTCTTCGAAGTAGGGCCTGGCCTGCTCGATCGCCTGCTCCTTGCTGTCGGCCACCCATATGGACAGGCCGAGCACGAGGCCCTCTCCCAGCTCCACCTCCCGGCCGTGGCGCATCTGCGCGTCGCGGAAGGCCTCGAACAGCCCCGGCCTCGCTCCTCCGATGCCGGCGCCGCCGCCGGCGATGCCCTTGATCCCGTGCTTGGCCATGAAGTCGAGGCCCCGGGGGTTCGCGCTCACGATCGGCTGGTAGATCTCGGCGGGGAGGTGCTTGGGCCGGGGCACCAGTCCGATCTCGGCCACCTCGTAGCCGCGGTAGGGGACAGGTTCGGGGATGGAGTACCGGGGGCCGCTGTGGGAGAAGGTGGGTTCGTTGAACGCCTTGAGGATCAGCTCCACCTGTTCCTCGAAGAGCTCACGGTTGGCGTCCTGGTCGAGGAGCGGCGAGCCGAGCACCTCCACCTCGCGGGTGTGGTAGCCGCGGCCCACCCCGAAGATCACCCGGCCGTTCGTGAGGATGTCGGCCGTGGCGAAGTCCTCGGCAAGGCGCAGTGGGTGCCACGCGGGGGCGATGTTGAAGCCGCACCCGAACTTGAGCTTCTCGGTCAGGTGGGCCAGGTGCACCGCCAGCAGCGGGATGTTGGGGATGCACTCGTAGCCCTCGATCTGGAAGTGGTGCTCGGCCAACCAGATCGTCGAGTAGTCGCAGCGATCCATGACCTCGCAGATGGCCTGGGTCTTGTCGAACACGGAGGCGAGGTGCTCGTCCGTCTGCCGCCGGTCGTTCACTCGGGCGCCCCCGTAGCCCAGGTCCTCCAGGTCCACGTGTCCCGCATAGAGGGAGCTGAAGCGCCGTATCACCAGACCTCCATCCTCGAGAGGCCAGCAACCTAACATTTGCTTGTTACCACCGCAATGGGTGGTTCAGGTGGCTTTCTGCCACCCCGCGATCAGGGGCGGGTGGCGCAGAAGCCGAACTGGCTGTACGTGCCGCCGGCGGGGATCACGTCGTTCCAAGGCGCGTGGCCCGAGATGCGGAGACGGTCGCCGTGCTGCTGTGCGCTCCCGTTCCACGAGTTGCGCAGCGTGCCCGAGATCGCCACCTCCACGGTCCAGTCCTGTGCCGCCCCGGTCTGGTTGCGCACCGAGACGGTGGCGCAGTAGCCGTGACCCCAGTCGTCGTTGATGGACACGGATGCCGATAGGGCTCCGGGTGTCGTGGTGGGGGGAGGGGGGCGGGTCGTGGGGGGGGGGAGCGGCGAGGTGGTGGGCGGTGCCGT
>CAZHBH010000057.1:0-8904 GCA_964530525.1 uncultured Rhabdothermincola sp.
GGGGTGGCGCCTGGGGGTGCGCGCCCGCCGGGGGCGGGGGGGGGCCCCGGGGGCTGGCCCGGTCGCGCGGGTCGTGAAGGGAGGGGAGGGGGGGTCCAGATCTCGTTCATCGACCGGCACCGTAGGAACGGGGGCCGAAAATCCATGTAAAGAGCTAGGCCAGGGCTCGACGAACCGTGCTCGACTGCCAAAGGGGAAGCCGGAGGGAGAACGCAGCCCCTCGGCCGGGCTCGGAAGCCAGGCTCACCTCCCCGCCGTGGGCCTGCGCCACCTGCCGCACGATGGTCAAGCCCAAGCCGCTGCGGCCTGCCTCACGTCCCCCTGCGGGATCACCGCGCCAGAAGCGCTGGAACACCCTGTCGTGATCCTCGGCGGCGATGCCGGGCCCCTCGTCGGTCACGGTCATCCACACCCACGACCCGTCGCGGCCCGCGGTGAGCCTCACCTCGGATCCCCGAGGGCTCAGCCTCAAGGCGTTGGCGAGCAAGTTGGCCAGCGCCTGGCGCAAGGCGAGCTCGTCTCCCAGCACCCACAGCCCCGATCCCGAAGAGCACGCCAGGTGCACACCGCCCGCAGCTGCGGCGGCACCGAACTCCTCGCCGACCTGCGTCACGACCACGGCAGCGTCGATCGGTCGCCGCTCCAGCGACAACGTCCCTCGGCGGGCGTAGACCAGCAGGTCGTCGACCAGCTTGGCCATGCGGTCGGTCGAGCGCCGCACGACCTCGGCGGTCCTGCGGAGGTCGACGGCGCTCGCGTTGGGATCGGCGAGCGTCACCTCCAGGTTCGTCCTGATCACCGCCAGCGGGTTGCGCAGCTCGTGCGATGCCTCGTGGATGAACTCCCTCTGGGCGTCGAACGCGTCGTCGAGGCGCGTCAGCATGTCGTCGAAGGTGTCGGCGAGGTCCTTCAGCTCGTCGTCAGGGCCAGGCAGGTCGATCCGCCTGCTCAGGTCGGTAGCGGTGATGTCGCGCGCCACCTCGGCGATGCGCTCTATGGGACGCAGCACCATCCCCGACACCAGCCACCCGACGCCGAGGCTGGCTCCGAAGAGCACTGCGAGGGCCACCAGCGAGTAGGTCCGCAGCTTGTCGAGGGTGGCCTCGTTGACCACCGACTCGAAGGTCACCAGCTCTTGCACCTGGGTCTGCACCCCGAGGGGGGTGAGGGTCTGCACGTACTGCGTGATCACGGGCTGGTTCGAGAGCTGCCAGGCGAGCACCAGGTAGATCCCGAGGAGGACGACGGCCGCTAGGCCGAACAGGATGACGGAGTACAGCAGGGCGATGCGCACCCTCACCGAGCCCATCCAGCCCGGCAGCCACGAGGCCCAGCGAACCGAGCGCGAGGTCCCGGTCATCTCTCGGGCACCTCGCCCCGGAGCGACGAGTCGTGTAGCGGGGGAGCATCGAGCAGGCGGTACCCGCGCCCCACGACGGTCTCGACCAGCTGGGGCTCCCCCTCCACCGTGAGCTTGCGCCGGAGGGTGCCCACGGTGACGCGCACCGTGTTCGTGAACGGGTCGGCGTGCTCGTCCCACACGTGCTCCAAGAGGTGCTCCTGGCTGAGCACCTCGCCGGGGTGCGCCATGAAGTAGCGCAGCAGGGAGAGCTCCTTGGCCGTGAGGTCGAGCTTCCTGCCCCCACGCCACGCCTCGTGGCGCGAGTCGTCGAGCACCACCTCGCCCACCTGCATGCGCGACGACGACGGTGCGGCGTCACGCCGCAGCAGCGAGCGCACCCGTGCTGCCAGCTCGGGGAACGCGAAAGGCTTCACGAGGTAGTCGTCGGCTCCGTCGTCCAGTCCCGCGACCCGGTCCTCGAGGGCGTCGCGGGCGGTGAGCATGAGCACCCGAGGTCGGGGTTCGAGGTAGGGATCGCTCCTTATGGCCCGACACACCTCCCTGCCGTCGGTCCCCGGCATCGTCACGTCGAGGCACACCAGGTCGTATGGCGTGAACGAGAGCTTGTCCAGGGCCTCGTCGCCGGTGTGGGCGACGTCGACGGCGTAGCCCTCACGTCGCAACCCTCGGGCCACGGCGTCGGCGAGGTCGACCTCGTCGTCCACAACGAGCAAGCGCACGGCGCCGACGGTACAGCCGCTCGCTGCGGTCAACCCGACAGGACCCGTGCCCCGGACACCCTGGTGAGCAGCATGTCGCCCCTGGCGGGGGGTTTGAGTCGATCGGGTGCTCGGAGGCACTAGCGTCGGGGGGAGCGGTGCGCTGCACCCCCTGCGCAGCAGGAGCCCCTGACATCGAAGAGGGAGGCTCGCTTGAGCAGCGAGATGGCTGACCTGGTCCTTGCAGAGACCGCCGAGAAGATGCAGAAGGCGGTGGAGCACGCGCGCGCCGACTTCAGCACCATCAGGACCGGGAGGGCAGCGCCAGGGCTGGTGGAGAAGCTGACAGTCGACTACTACGGTTCCGAGGTGCCTTTGCGCCAGATCGCGAGCATCTCGGTTCCCGAGGCTCGCCAGCTGCTCATCACCCCCTACGACCGGTCGGCGATGGCCGCCATCGAGAAGTCCATCCAGCAATCCGACCTGGGTCTGACCCCCAGCAACGACGGCGTGCACGTCCGCCTCTCCTTCCCGCCTCTCACGGGCGACCGCCGCAAGGAGCTGGTGAAGGTGGTCAAGCAGATGGCCGAGGAGGGCAGGATCTCCCTCAGGAACCTGCGCCGGAGCGGCCGGCACGAGCTGGAAGCGCTCGAGAAGGACAGCGATCTCAGCTCCGACGAGCTCGCCAGGGCCAACAAGGAGCTCGACAAGCTGATCCACGAGCACGAGGCGGAGATCGACCAGGCGTTCAGCGCCAAGGAACAGGAGCTCCTCGAAGACTGATGCCCTCAGATCCGTTCTTCAGCAGAAGCAACAAGGAAAGCGGCGAGGAAGAAGCTGAGGTGGTGCGCATCCTCGGTGCCGACGAGGCGGCCGAGGCTGCAGAGAGGGACGACGTCGCTCGCCGCAGGCCCGAGCACTCCCGCTACGGCGACCGCCCACCTCAGCCGGCCGACGAGGGCCCGAGGCCGACGCTTCGGTTCCCGCTCCCCGACAACACGGACGTGACCTCGATGGAGCGCCCGAGGGTGGCACCGGTGGAGCCTCGTGGGCTCTTCGATCCGCCGGCGGCCCCACCGCCACCGCCACCCGGCGCCTCCGATCAGGAGCCGCCGGCTCCCCGGCCCTCCGTGGAGCACGGCCACGCAGCTCCTCCCCCTCCTCCGGCGGAGCCGTCGCGCTCCCAGCCGCCGGGAGCTGAAGGCCCTGGTGTGATCTCGGTGAACCCCCCCACAGGCGAGACCGAGCTCCCTCCCTGGACGGCGCCCCCCACCGGCGAGGTGCCCCGCGTGGTGATCGGCGAGACCGACTACGACGACCCCGCCGAGCAGGGCCGATGGTCGTCCTACGCCACCTCGGGCCCCCGGTGGCGCGACGAGCACGACAGCTGGGACGAGGAGAGCTTCTCGGAGCTGGCTGCCTCCGAGGAGTCGATCCCCACTCACGATCGCGGCCAGGGGATCACGCACGAGGGCTACCTCACCTTCGACGACCTCGACGTGCCGGCCGCCCCCGGCGAGCCCGTGCGGCCACCGCCCCCGGTTGCATCGGGGGGGACGCCCCCGATGCCACCTCGTGCGGATGCCTCCGGGCGCGGGACCGGTCCCGCAGGCGCACCACAAGACGATCCGGAAGATCTCTGGGTCGCCGGGGCCGTGCCGGGTCCACGTCGCAGCCGCGAGCGCGACGAAGGTCCTCCCGCGCCGCCGCGCGACGTCACCCAGGCGGCGTTCGTGGGGGTCGTGATCGCCGCCGTGGCGGCGGTGCTCTTCTGGCTCGGACCTGCTCCCACCATGATCCTGGTCGTGGTGGCGCTGGTGGTGGCGGCAGCCGAGCTCTTCGAGGGCTTCCGGCGTGGCGGTCAGCGTCCGGCCACGCTCCTCGGGCTCGTCGCCTGCGCCTGCTTCCCCCTCGCCGTCTACTGGCGAGGCGAGGCGGCCATAGCCCTGGTGATCACGCTCACCGTGGTGTTCACGTTGCTCTGGTACATGCTCGGGATCGGGGGAAGCGCCCGGCCGGTCAGCAACATCGGCGTGACGCTCCTCGGTGTCCTGTACGTGGGGCTCCTCGGGTCCTTCGCCGCCCTGATCCTCGACATCCCCGCCGAGGGCGTGAGCATCTTGCTGGTAGCGGTCATCGCGGTGGTCGCCTCCGAGGTGGTGGGGTTCTTCGTGGGGCGCAGCATCGGCCGCACTCCTCTCTCCTCCATCAGCCCCGGCAAGACGGTCGAGGGCCTCGTGGGGGGCATCATCGGTTCGATGTTCGCCACCTTCGTGGTGGCGGTGGTGCTGGGCTTCGGTCCGTTCGGCATCGGATCGTGGTTCGTCTTCGCCCTCTGCTGCGCCATAGCGGCGCCGTTGGGCGACCTGGCGGAGTCGCTCATGAAGCGCGACCTCGGAGTGAAGGACATGGGCACGATCCTGCCGGGGCACGGCGGGGTCCTGGATCGCGTCGACGGCCTCCTGCTGGTGCTGCCCGTCGCGTACTACGTGGTCCGGGTCCTCGACCTGACGCCCCTCGCGTGAGGTCGAGCAGCCGCCGGGCGGAGCAGCTGCACCGATGACACCCGGATCTGCGGAGCAGGCACCGGCGGGACCGGTGCGGGTGAGCATCGCGGGATCCACCGGTTCGATCGGCACCCAGGCGCTGGAGGTGGTGGGGGCCGAACCCGAGCGGTTCCGGGTCAGCGCCATCGGTGCCAGCGGGAGCCGGCCGGATCTCCTGGTGGCCCAGGCACGGTCGGTGCGTGCCGGGGTGGTGGCCGTGGCCGACGCCTCCGTGGCCGACGACGTAGCCGGCCAGCTCCCGGGCGTCGAGGTTCGCTCCGGCCCAGACGCCCTGGCGAGCCTGGCGGAGGAGGCAGAGGTGGTGCTCAACGCCGTGGTGGGCTTCGCCGGGCTCCCGGTGACGCTCGCTGCCCTCGCGCAGGGCAGGCGGCTGGCCCTCGCCAACAAGGAGTCGCTGATCGCGGCAGGGCCCGTGGTGCAGCGGGTGAGGAGGACCCCGGGGGCCGAGCTGGTTCCCGTCGACAGCGAGCACTGCGCCATCCACCAGTGCCTGCGCTGTGGGGATGCTGCCTCGGTGCGGCGCCTCGTGATCACCGCCAGCGGAGGCCCCTTCAGGGGTCGTTCCCGGGAGGAGCTGGAGGGGGTGACCCTCTCGGAGGCCCTGGCCCACCCCACCTGGAGCATGGGCCCCAAGATCACCATCGACTCCTCGACCCTGATGAACAAGGGCCTGGAGGTCATCGAGGCCAACGAGCTGTTCGGTGAGCCGGCCGGCGAGGCGGGCTGCGGGATCGACTTGGACCGGATCGACGTGGTCGTCCACCCCCAGTCGATCGTGCACTCGATGGTGGAGATGAGCGACGGATCGACCATCGCCCAGCTCTCCAACCCCGACATGCGCCTGCCCATCGGCTACGCGCTCGGGTACCCGGATCGCATCGCCACCGGGTTCGGACGCATGGACTGGACCTCCTCCCAGCGGCTCGACTTCGAGCCTCCGGATCGCAAGGCGTTCCCCTGCCTCGACCTGGCCTACGAGGCCGCCCGGTCGGGCGGCACCGCACCGGCCTGGCTCAACGCCGCCAACGAGGTTGCGGTGGCTGCGTTCCTCGACGGCAGCATCGGCTGGCTCGGCATACCCGAGGTCCTCGAAGCTGTCCTCTCACGGCATGATGGTGGGGATGCTGGTTCCATCGACGCCGTCGTCGCAGCCGACCACCGGGCTCGCAGCCTGGCTCGCGAGGCGATCGAGCGAGGCGTCGGCACCCAGCGATGAGGCACAGCCTCAGACGATGACCGCTTTGAGCACCCGGAGCTACTGGTGACCGAGACCGTCGTCGAAGCGGCTGCTGTCGTCGGTGAGGGCGCAGGGGAGCCCGACGACGGCACTCGACGGGCCAGGTCGGGAGGTTGGGGCAGCTGGGTGCGCTTCGGGCTGATCGTGGTGGCCGTCGTGGCGGTTGGCGTGCTCGCCGGTTGGCCGCTGCTGGCGATCGTCGGGGCACTAGTGGTGTCGATAGTGCTCCACGAGCTGGGGCACTTCCTGGTGGCCAAGTGGGCTGGGATGAAGGTCACGGAGTTCTTCATCGGCTTCGGTCCGAGGCTCTGGTGGTTCACGAGGGGCGAGACCACCTACGGGCTGAAGCTCATCCCGGCCGGTGCCTACGTGCGCATCATCGGCATGAGCAACCTGGAGAGGGTCGACCCCTCTGAGGAGGGTCGCTCCTACCGCTCGAAGCCCTACCTCAAGCGTCTCGCCGTGGTGCTGGCGGGGCCGCTGGCCAACTTCCTCGTCGCGTTCGTCCTCCTTGCCGTGATGCTCTCGAGCTTCGGCCAGACGAGGGCCGACGCCTGGCAGGTGGGGACCGTCGTCGAAGGGTCGACGGCAGCGCAGATCGGCCTGCAGCCAGGCGACAGGCTGCTGGAGCTGGACGGAGCGCCCATCTCCACGTGGGAGTCGTTCGAAGCCGCTGTCGACCAGGCCGGGACAGGGCCTGTGGAGGTCGTCTTCGAGCGCGACGGCGAGCAGCGGTCCGTCACGACCCCGCTCGGGTGGCGCCTCGACGCCGAAGCGGCGGCGCTGCTGACCGGCCTGGAAGAAGGCGACCAGATCGTCTCTGTCGACGGTCGCCCCATCGCCACCTACGAGAGCTTCGCCGGAGCCCTGGGATCGTCGGGCGCCGCCACGGCGGTGGTGGAGCTGCGCCGGGCGCTGGGCACCGAGGTGCACACGTACAAGACCGAGGTGGCAACACCTGCGGAGCTGCCTCCCGCCGGCTCCAAGAGCTTCGTGGGCGTGTCCAGGGCCAGCCACCGCGAGCGCCTCGGGGTGCTCGAGGCGGTGCCCGAGGCCGGTAGCACCTTCGGAGAGATCGTGGGCGAGTCGGTGAGCGGCCTCACCAGGTTCTTCTCGCCCTCCGGGCTCAGTCGCTACTTCGGCCTGCTCGCCGACACGGCGACCGGCAACCGAGCGACACCTGAGGTGCCGGTCAACGGGCTGGAGCCGGTGAGCCCCGACGCCCCGGTCCCGGGGGCGGCCGCCAACAGCTCCTCGGGCGCGGGGGCCGAGGATCGGGTCGTGTCGATAGTGGGGGTTGTCAGGCTCGGTGCCCAGGCGGCGGAGTTCCACCCGTCCGCCCTCATCCTGCTGGTGGTCGTCGTCAACATCTTCCTCGGCCTGTTGAACCTCCTCCCCCTTCCGCCGCTCGACGGCGGCCACGCGGCCGTCGCGACCTACGAGGCGATCCGCGGCCGTCTCGGGAGGCGCCCCTCCCGGGTCGACATGGCACGGCTCATGCCGGTGGTCTACGCGGTGACCATCGTGCTGATCGCTCTTGGCGTCAGCTCGACGTACCTGGATCTCGCGAACCCGGTCGACAGCCCCTTCGGGGGCTGAGGGCGGCCCCATGCAGCACCAGGCGAGCTACGAGCGTCGCAAGACCCGCCAGATCTCCGTTGGCGACGTGCCCGTCGGCGGCGACGCCCCCGTGTCGGTCCAGTCGATGACCACCACCAAGACCGCCGACGTCGAGGGCACGTTGGCGCAGGTCTACGCCCTCGCCGCAGCGGGCGCCGACATCGTGCGGTGCACCTGCAACGAGATCGAGGCAGCCGAGGGCCTGGCCCACATCGTGCCCCGCTCCCCGGTGCCGATCATCGCCGACATCCACCACAACTACCGGATGGCGCTGGCAGCGATGGAGGCGGGCGTGCAGGGCCTCCGGCTCAACCCGGGAAACATCCGCAAGCCCGAGCAGATCAGGGCGGTCGCCTCCGAGGCAAAGGAGCGCGGGCTCCCCATCCGCATCGGCGTGAACGGGGGCTCGCTCGACCCCGAGCTCTACGAGCGCTTCGGCGGGGTCACCCCCGAGGCCATGGTCTCCTCGGCACTGCAGGAGCTGGAGCACTTCTCCGCGGTGGGCTTCGACGACGTGAAGATCTCGGTGAAGGCGTCGAACGTGCCGCTCATGATCGACGCCTACCGCCTGCTCGCGGACACGGTCGACCACCCGCTGCACCTGGGCGTCACCGAGGCGGGCCCTCCGCCCGCCGGGCTCCTCAAGGCCACGGCGGGCATGGCCACGCTCCTCGCCGAGGGCATCGGCGACACCATCCGCTACTCGCTAACCGCCGATCCGGTAGAGGAGGCACGTGCGGGCCGCCAGCTCCTGGAGGCCTTGGGCCTGCGCGAGCGCAAGGGCCTCGACCTCATCGCCTGCCCCTCGTGCGGGCGCGCCGAGGTGGACGTGATCGGTGTGGCGAGCGACGCCCAGGCGGCGCTGGAGGACATGGACATCCCCATTCAGGTGGCCGTCATGGGTTGCGTCGTGAACGGTCCCGGCGAGGCCCGCGAGGCCGACCTGGGCATCGCGGCGGGCCGCAAGAGGGGCCACCTGTTCGTGAAGGGGAAGGTCGTGAAGGTCGTGAAGGAGAACGAGATGGTCGAGGCCCTCGTCGAGTGGGCCGAGATCGTTGCGAACGAAGGGGTTGAGGCGGCTCTTGCCCGCGCCGACAGCTCCGCGGCCGAGGCTGCCGAGGCCGATCGGGCCGCCCTGCTCGACGACAAGGGCGCCGACGCGAACGCAGCGGGCCAGCACATCGAAGCGATCCGGCGGCTCTCCGACAGAAACTAACGTCGCCGCATGGCTCGACAACCTGTGCTCACGCCCCAGGGCGACGATTTCCCCCGTTGGTACCAGGACGTGATCGCCAAGGCAGAGCTGGCCGACAACGGCCCTGTGCGCGGGACCATGGTCATCCGTCCCTACGGCTACGCCATCTGGGAGCGCATGCAGGCGGAGGTCGACGCACGGATCAAGGCGGCGGGCGCCCGCAA
>CAZHBH010000057.1:8914-13514 GCA_964530525.1 uncultured Rhabdothermincola sp.
CCCGAGTCGTACCTGCGTCGCGAGGCCGAGCACGTGGAGGGCTTCAGCCCGGAGCTAGCCGTCGTGACCGTTGCCGGCGGAAAGGATCTGGAGGAGCCGGTGGTCGTGCGGCCAACCAGCGAGACTGTGATCGGCGAGTTCATGGCCAAGTGGACCCAGAGCTACCGCGACCTGCCGCTGCTGCTGAACCAGTGGGCGAACGTGGTGCGCTGGGAGCTGAGGCCGAGGGTGTTCCTGCGTACCAGCGAGTTCCTGTGGCAGGAGGGCCACACGGCCCACGCCACCGAGCACGACGCTCGCAGCTACGCCCGACGCATCCTCCACGAGGTCTACGAGGACTTCATGGTGAACGTGCTGGGGATTCCCGTCGTGGTCGGGCGCAAGACGGCGAGGGAGCGCTTCGCCGGGGCTACGAACACCCTCACCTGCGAGGCGATGATGGGCGACGGGAAGGCGCTCCAGATGGGCACCAGCCACGAGCTCGGCCAGAACTTCGCCAAGGCGTTCGACATCTCGTACCTCGACGACGCCGGGACCCAGCAGCTGGCGTGGACGACGTCGTGGGGGGTGTCCACCCGGATGGTGGGCGGGCTGATCATGGCCCACGGCGACGACGACGGGCTCAGGCTCCCACCCCGGCTGGCTCCGATCCAGGTGGTCGTGGTGGCCGTGCGCGACGAGGCGGGGGTCGTGGAGCGCGCTCGGTCGGTCGCTGCAGAGCTCGAGGGCGCGGGGATCCGCACGGAGCTCGACGCCCGGGTCGAGCTGTCGCTCGGGCGCAGGGCGACCGACTGGGAGCTCAAGGGCGTCCCGGTCAGGTTGGAGATGGGTCCGCGCGACCTGGCGGACGAGAGCGCCGTCCTCGTGCGCAGGGTGAGCAGGTCCAAGGCCCCCGTGCCCCTTGGGGGCGTGGCAGAGGCGGTCGCCGATGCCCTGGAGGCGCAGCAAAGGGAGCTCGTCGACGAGGCGCTGGCGCGCCGGGAGGAGCGCACCGCCGAGGCCACGAGCATCGAGGAGGCCGTGGAGGCGGCCGCCGAGGGGTGGGTTCGGATCGGATGGCGTGAGCTGGGGGCCGAAGGGGAGGCCCGCCTCGCCGAGCAGGGCGTGACCGTCAGGTGCCTTCTGCGCCCAGACGGATCGATCCCCGAATCAGAAGACGAGCAGGACCTGGTCGCCACGGTCGCCCGCGCCTACTGAGTCTCGGCTCGGCCGAGACCGGCCTGGCAGGCCCACCAGGAGCCGCCGCCGCTCGGCTCGATTCGCCCGAGGTTGCCTGCGGCGCACCCCGCTATACTTTCCAACCGCAATCGGTTCGACTGTTCCATCGATCGAAGGCGTGGGCGTTCGCCCACGCCTTTCGTTTCGAAAGGGACCGGAGAGGCTGGCGTCGAGGCCCTGGCAGGGGCCTTGCGAGAGGGCAGAGGGAGACAGGAGGTGACCACGACCATGGCGAGGACGGACACCCTCGACGAGATCGTCGCCCCTGTCGTGGAGGCCCACGGGCTGGATCTCTTCGACCTCGAGCTCTCCGGCGGCACCTTGAAGGTGACGGTGGATCGCGCCGGCGGTGTGGGACTCGACGAGATCGCAGCGGTCACCAGAGCGCTCTCCCGCACGCTCGACGAGAGCGACCCCATATCGGGCCGCTACACGTTGGAGGTATCCAGCCCCGGTCTCGAGCGCACGCTCAGGCTTCCTGAGCACTTCCGCTGGGCGGTGGGTCAGAAGGTGTCGATCAAGACCGTGCCGGCGTTCGAAGGCGAGCGCCGCATCACCGGCGAGCTGACCGAAGCGGACGACGGCGGTGTCGTCGTGGCCGGCGAGGGCGGGCCGGTTCGTCTCCCACACGAGGCGATCGCCCGTGCCCGCACGGTCTTCGACTGGGGTCCCGCTCCCAAGCCGGGATCCCCCAAGGCGGCCCCGGCCGGCTCCGAGCCGGGAGAGTCCAGCACCCACAGGGCTAGCACCAAGAAGGCCGAGGCTTCATGAACACTTCAGACCTGATGGAGGCCCTCCAGGCGTTGGCCGTCGACAAGGGCATCTCCGTCGACACGCTCTTCGGCGCGCTCGCCGACGCCCTGGAGACCGCCTACAAGAGGATGCCGGCTGCCCACGAGTACGCCTGGGTGACCATCGACCCCGACACCGGTGAGATCCGGGTGATGGCGCAGTACCTCGACGAGGACGGCGAGCCCGAGGGCGAGGAGATGGACGTGACGCCCGACGACTTCGGGCGGATCGCCGCGCAGGCGGCCAAGCAGGTGATGAGCCAGCGCATCCGTGAGGCGGAGCGCGAGATGAAGTACGAGGAGTACGCCGGGCGAGAGGGCGACATCGTCACCGGCATCATCCAGCAGACCGATGCCCGGTACACCCTGTTGGACCTCGGTCGGGTGGAAGCTCTGCTGCCCCAGGCCGAGCAGGTCCCCTACGAGCGTCCGGAGCCCGGTGCGAGGGTCAAGGCGTACATCGTCGAGGTGCGCAAGACGGCCAAGGGCCCGCAGATCGTGGTCAGCCGCACCCACCCCGGGCTCATCAAGCGGCTCTTCGAGCTGGAGGTGCCCGAGATCGCCGATGGCGTCGTGGAGATCAAGGCTTGTGCACGCGAGCCTGGCGCCCGCACCAAGATCGCCGTGTGGTCGAACGACGGGAACGTGGACCCCGTGGGAGCGTGCGTGGGTGCTCGTGGTGCCCGGGTTCGCATGGTCGTCAACGAGCTCCGGGGTGAGAAGATCGACATCGTCCCGTTCTCCGACGACTCCGCTGACTTCGTGTCCAAGGCGCTCTCGCCTGCCAAGGTCAAGGAGGTCCGGATCCACGAGGACACCGGCACGGCCGAGGTGATCGTCCCCGACTACCAGCTCTCCTTGGCCATCGGCAAGGAGGGCCAGAACGCCCGCCTCGCAGCCCGGCTCACCGGGTGGCGCGTAGACATCAAGAGCGAGACCCAACTCGCCGAGGAAGACGCCTACAGCGCCCAGGACTGGGCCGAGGGCGAGTGGGTCACCGACGCCGAGACCGGCGAGCAGGTGTGGCAGCCCGCTGAGGGTGGCGAGGCCATCTCGGCGCAGGCCTGGAGCGAAGCTGCGACGTCTCCCTCCGAAGGGGCCGACGCCGAAGGCGCCTCGGAGGAGGAGCCGACGGGCAAGACCGAGCCGAGCGACGCGGCCGTGGATCCTGCCGGGGTAGCGCAAGAGCCCGGCGACAGCGGATCGACGGCTGCGGACGTCGCCGAGCCGATCTCCGAGGAGCCTTCCGAGGGGGCAGCTGCAACAGCGTCTGCAGAGGGTGAGAGCTGATCGTGCCGTCCAACATCCGCGTCTACGAGCTGGCCAGGGAGCTGGGACTCAGCAACAAGGAGGTCATAGACCTCTGCGAGTCGCTCGGCATCGGGGTCAAGAGCCACTCCTCCAGCGTGGTGGAGGCCCAGGCCGACCGCGTCCGCCGCAAGGCCGAGCGCGAAGGGCTCGTTCGCGAGGTGCAGCCACCTGAGTCGAAGGAGGAGAAGGCGCCCCCGGCGGAGGGGCCCGCTCCCGACCAGCCGAAGGCGGAGAAGCCGAAGGCCGATCCGGAGCCCGTCGCCCAGCCGGTCGCTCAGGGCGAGGGTTCGCCTGGAGCACCAGCCCCCGAGCCGTCTCCCGGCCCGGCGAAGGATGCAGAGGTCGCCGAGCCCGCCGCCCCTCCCGCCCCACCGAAGCGGGTGGTCACCTCGAGCGGTTCCGAGCACCCGCCGCGGCCCGCCCGCCCGGCCGAGGTGGAGGCGGAGCGCCCGGCGGCGGCGGCACCGGCGGAGCCGACGCCGTCTACCGGCAAGCCGCCTGCCCCTCCAGCACGTCCCAGGCCGCCTGAGTCAGGCCCCACGTCGCCGTCGGGCAAGCCGATACCCCCTCCCGCCCAGCGGCCACCGGTCTCGTCGTCGGGCAAGCCGATCCCTCCGCCGCCGGGCATGCGGCGCCCCTCTCCACCCAGTGCCAGCGCGCCCGGCGGGGTCCGCCGGCCACCCGTCGGCACCTCGTCGCCGGGTCGTCCATCCGGTGGCGGTCCGCGCCCGGGCGGTGGGCCTCCCACGGGGGGTCCCGGTGGCGGTCGGCCCGGGGGAGGGCGCCCAGGTGGCGGCCCCCAGCGTCGACCACCGCAGAGGCGCAAGGGCAGGCGTCGTCGCAGCCGCGACGAGCTGCAGCCCATGGACATGCCCAGCTACACACCCACCGACGCGCCCGTCCCGGAGGGCGAGATCGTGGTGGAGCGCGCGTCCACTCCACAGGAGCTCGGATCCAAGCTCAACAGGACCGCTGCCGACGTGGTGCGGTTCCTGATGCAGCAGGGCGAGATGGTCACGGCGACGCAGTCCCTAGCCGACGAGATGATCGAGCTCTTCGCCGCGGAGATCGGCGCCGAGATCCGTCTCGTCGACCCAGGTGAGGAGCAGGAGGTGGAGCTGCAGCGGCTCCTCCTCGTCGACGAGGTCGTCGACGAGGACGAAGACGCTCCCCACCGCCCACCGGTGATAACGGTCATGGGTCACGTCGACCACGGCAAGACCAAGCTGCTCGACCGCATTCGCGACGCGAACGTCGTGGCTGGGGGGGCGGGAGGCATC
>CAZHBH010000058.1:0-13496 GCA_964530525.1 uncultured Rhabdothermincola sp.
CCCACGGGGTGCTGCGCCTGATGCTGGAGCTGAGGGGTGAGACGGTCCTGCGGTGCAAGCCGATAGTGGGCTACCTGCACACCGGCATGGAGTGGACCGGCGAGGAGCTCACGTACGTCCAGGGTGCCACCAACGTGACGCGCATGGACTACGCCTCGCCGCTCTTCAACGAGTTGGTCTTCTCGCTCTGCGTGGAGAAGCTCTTGGAGATCGAGGTGCCCGAGAGGGCCACCTGGATCCGGATGCTCATGAACGAGGTGTGCCGCATCGCCTCGCACCTCTTGTTCATGGCGACGAACGGCATGGACATCGGTGCGGTATCGATGATGCTCTACGGGTGGCGCGAGCGCGAGGAGGTGCTGCGCTTCCTGCAGGCGGTCACCGGCTTGCGGATGAACCACAACTACATCCGCCCCGGCGGCGTCGCCGCCGACCTGCCCGACGGCTGGCGCGACGAGCTCCTCGGCCTCCTGGAGATGATCCCGCCCCGTCTCGACGAGTACGACGTGCTCATGACGGGCCAGCCCATCTGGCGCGAGCGGCTGCAGGGCGTCGGCATCATCACGGCCGAGGAGTGCTTGGCCCTCGGCGTCACCGGCCCCATACTGCGCTCCACCGGCTACGCCTGGGACCTGAGGCGTGACGACCCCTACCTGGCATACGACCAGGTGGACTTCGACGTGGTCGTAGGCACCTACGGTGACTGCTTCGATCGCTACGCCATAAGGCTCAACGAGATCCGCGAGTCCATCCGCATCGTGCATCAGATACTCGACCAGATGCCTGGAGGCGACTACCGCATCCAGGACAAGAAGGTCACCCCACCGCCGCGCGGCCGCATCGACGAGTCGATGGAGGCGCTGATCCACCACTTCAAGATCTTCACCGAGGGGTTCAAGGTCCCCGAAGGCGAGGCCTACGTGGCTGTGGAGTCGCCTCGTGGTGAGCTCGGGTGCTACATCGTCTCCGATGGCACTTCCAAGCCGTACCGCATGCACATCAGGGGCCCGAGCTTCGTGAACATCCAGACGCTCCCGCACATGATGCACGGAGGCCTGGTTGCCGACGCGGTCGCCGTCATCTCCTCCGTCGACCCCATCATGGGAGAGGTCGACAGGTGAGCGCGCCCGCCCCGACCCTGAGGTTCGCAGCACCTGGACCCCACCCGGACGTCCCGAGCCCCGTCCGGAAGGCGGTGGGGTAGTGGCGCGACTGTCCCCCGCGAACCTCGAGGTGGCCAACGAGATCATCGGCCGCTATCCCCGCGCCCGCTCTGCCATGGTGCCGCTGCTGCACCTGGCGCAGGAGCAGGACGGCTACGTGACCCGAGAAGCGATGGAGCACATAGCGGAGCTGCTGGGCTGCACCCCCGCGCAGGTGCTCGGTACCTGCAGCTTCTACGAGATGTTCAAGCTCGAGCCCGTGGGCACCTACGTGGTGAACATATGCACCGACATCTCCTGCATGCTGCTGGGAGCCGACGAGCTGCTCCACCACGCCGAGGAGAAGCTGGGCGTCAAGGCCGGTCAGACGACCACGGACGGCGTCGTGACCCTGGAGGGCGTGACCTGCATCGCAGCCTGCACGGAGGCGCCCTGCCTGCAGGCGAACTACCGCTACTTCGAGCGCGTCACCAACGATTCCTTCGACCAGCTCGTCGACGACCTGCGCGCGGGCCGTCGCGACGACATCCCGCGCCACGGGGTGCTTGCCCGGGTGCGCCAGCAGATCCCCGCTGATCGTGCGGCAGGGCCGGCGGTGCCTGGATCTTCGAGCGAGCCGGCATGGCTGGCGTCGCAGTCCAGCGGATCCTCGTCGGAGGGGGAGGCGAAGCGATGACGATCACCGACGCCCCGGCGATCGTCACCTCCCGTCTGAGCTACGACGACTCCCACACCCTGGCCCGCTACGAGGCCACAGGAGGGTATTCAGCGCTGCGCAAGGCCCTCGGGTCGATGTCGCCTTCGGACGTGCACGAGCAGGTGAAGGAGGCGAGCCTGCTGGGTCGCGGGGGCGCAGGCTTCCCGGCAGGGGTCAAGTGGGGCTTCTGCCCTCCTGGCGTGTGGCCCCGCTACCTCGTGGTCAACGGCGACGAGAGCGAGCCCGGCACCTACAAGGACCGGGTCTTGATGGAGCGCGACCCCCACCAGCTGATCGAGGGCGCGCTCCTCACCTGCTACGCCGTGGGGCTGTCGCAGGCCTTCCTGTACGTGCGGGGCGAGATGGCCCTGGCTCAGGAGCGCATCGCCTCTGCGCTCAACGAAGCGTACGAGGCCGGCTACGTCGGTCGCCGGATCCTGGGCACCGACTTCTCGGTTGACGTGGTGCTCCACTGGGGTGCGGGCGCCTACATCGTGGGGGAGGAGACGGCCCTCATCGAGAGCCTCGAGGGCAACCGTGGCATGCCTCGACTCAAGCCCCCCTTCTTCCCCGCGGCCAAGGGCCTCTACATGCAGCCGACCATCGTGAACAACGTCGAGACCCTCTCGAACGTCCCCTGGATCGTCAACAACGGTGCCCAGGCGTTCTCGGAGCTGGGGGCGGAGAGCTCCAAGGGCACACGGATGTTCGCCGTGTCGGGCCACGTCCGCCAGCCCGGCGTGTTCGAGGTGGAGTACGGAATCACCACCTTCCGGGACCTCATATACGCACCCGTCTACGCCGGGGGCGTGAGGGGAGACAGAGCGCTCAAGGCGTTCATCCCGGGTGGGGCCTCCTCGCCCTGGTTCACCGAGGAGCACCTAGACCTACCCCTCGAGAAGGCCACGGTCGACAAGGCGGGGTCGATGCTCGGCTCGGGCGCCATCGTCGTGATGGACGAGACCACCGACATGGTGGAAGCCTGCCGCCGGGTCGTCAGGTTCTTCGCTGTGGAGTCGTGCGGGAAGTGCTCGCCGTGCCGTGAGGGCACCAACTGGCTCGACAAGATCTTGCAACGCATCCTGGTCGGCGAGGGTCGCCACGCGGACCTCGACCTCCTGCTCGACGTGAGCGACAACATCAGCCCGGGCTTGGTCTGGCCCCCCAAGCAGACGACCATCTGCCCGCTCGGCCCTTCGGCCACCGCTCCGGTCGCGTCGGCCATCAAGCTGTTCCGGTCCGAGTTCGAGGACTACATCGCCCGCAACCCGCACGCATCGGCCGCCGTTCCGGTGCAGTCGGTGCCGGTTGCCCTGTCGGGTACGGCTGCCCATGGCTGACACCGAAGCCAAGGACGTGCCCACCGGCGCAGACGCCGGGGCGGAGGCCGAGCCCGGCGTCCCGTTCACCCTGAACGGAACCGAGGTCGTCGGGCGCCCCGGCGAGCTGGTCATCGCCGCGGCCGAGCGCTCTGGTGTCTACATACCGCGGTTCTGCTACCACGAGCGCATGCGGCCCGTGGGCATGTGCCGCATGTGCATCGTGGAGATCGACACGGGCAGGGGCCCCTCCTTGCAGCCCGCGTGCATGCTCGAGTGTGCAGAGGGGATGAAGGTCGACACCGAGTCACCCGTCACGAAGAAGGCACAGGACGGGGTGCTGGAGTTCCTCCTCATCAACCACCCGCTCGACTGCCCGGTCTGCGACAAGGGTGGGGAGTGCCCCCTGCAGGACCAGACCATGGCCTACGGACCCGGAGAGAGCCGCTTCGTCGAGCAGAAGCGCCATCACGAGAAGCCGATCTTCGTCAGCGACCTGGTCCTTCTCGACCGCGAGCGCTGCGTGCTGTGCGACCGGTGCACTCGATTCGCCGACGAGGTCGCGGGCGACCCACTCATCCACTTCCTCGACCGGGGGGCCGAGACCCAGGTCAACACCTTCCCGGACGATCCCTTCGCTTCCTACTTCTCTGGCAACACCATCCAGATCTGCCCGGTCGGGGCCCTCACCGGCACCGACTACCGCTTCAGGGCTCGGCCCTGGGACCTGGCGGAGGTGGAGTCGACGTGCACCCAGTGCTCGATGGGGTGCCGCATGGCCATCCAGTCTTCGCGCGACGAGGTGCTGCGTTTCGTGGGCGTCGACATCGAGGCCGTGAACTGGGGCTGGATGTGCGACAAGGGAAGGTTCTCCCACCAGGCCCTCAGCAGCCCCGACCGCCTCGAGGGACCTCTCGTCCGCTCGGGTGGTCTCCCCGCCCGCTCCGCTGGGGGCCCTTCGTCCGAGGGCAAGGACCTGGTTCCGACGAGCTGGTCGAACGCCATCTCGGCGGCAGCCGATGCGATCCGGGAGGGTCTCGATCGCAGCGGGCCGGACGGGATAGGCGTGATCGGTGGAGCCAGGCTCACCAACGAGGCCGCGTACGCCTGGGCGAAGCTGGCCAAGGGAGTCATCGGCACCGACAACGTCGACGCCCAGATGGGAGACGGGCTTCCGGCCCAGGCGGTGGTCGGCGTGCCGAGGGCGACCATCGCCCAGGTCTGCAGGCCGGGGGGCACCGTCGTGCTCCTGGGGCCTGATCCAAAGGAGGAGCTGGGTGTGCTGTTCCTCCGCCTCCGGCACGCCGTCATCAACGACGGTGTGAAGATCGTGGAGATCAGCCCGCAGGTCACCGGCATCTCCAGCCTGGCAGCGGTGTCGCTGCACCCCCTCCCTGCCGAGCAGGGGGCCGTGGTGCGCGCCTTGGCCTCCGATGCTCCCCGGGACACCGCGGGAGTCCCGGCGGCCGTGCTGGCCAGGGCGAAGTCGTTGATCGACGCTGCCGATCAGGGAGACCTCAGCATCGTGCTGGGTCGCCCGTCGGTCGCCGAGGGTCCCGAGGGCGTGCTCGACGCAGCGGGCGCCCTGCTCGCGGCGCGCCCGGATGCACGGGTGCTCTCCGCGCTGCGGAGGGGGAACGTGCACGGCGCCATCGACGCCGGACTCGCTCCCGGCATGCTCCCCGGGAGGGTGAGCCTGGAGGAGGGCCGAAGCTGGTTCGCCCAGAGTTGGCCCGGGGTACCCGCATCAGCGGGTCTCGACACGGCCGGCATACTGCTCGCGGCAGCCGAAGGCCGCCTCGACACCCTGGTCCTCCTCGGAGCCGACCCGCTCTCCGACTTCCCGGACGCCGACCTTGCGGCCCGTGCGCTGGCGGGAGCCCGCCGTGTCATCGCTGTCGACCGCTTCCTGACCCCGTCGTCCCGTCAGGCCGATGTGGTGCTCGCGGCGGCGGGCTTCGCCGAGGTCGAGGGCACGACCACCAACGTGGAGGGCAGGATCAGCACCCTGCACCAGCGCGTGACGCCCCCCGGTACCGCTCAGGCCGATTGGATCCTGGCCGCCGAGCTGGCCTTCCAGCTGGGCGCAGACCTGGGCCTGGAGTCGGTCGCCGACATACAGGCGGAGCTCGAGAAGGTCTCGGCGGTGCACTCGGGCCTGTTGGAGGCGCTCGCCGACGGCCGGCTCGACTCGGAGGGGGTCGTGTTCCCCGATCCGGGCGCGTCGGCCGACCTGGCCGAGGCCGAGCCGGAGGCCGGCGGCTTCCCGCTCGGGCGGCAGGGGTCCGCCAGTCCCGAGGCTGGCGTCGAGGAGGCTGCTGCTCTCGCTTCCGACGAAGCCGACGAGCGCATGGCCCACGAGGCGGCGGCCACCGAGGCCGAGGCCGAGCGCGTCGCCGGTGCCGCTGATGCCGCTGATGCCGGCGATGCCGCTGATGCCGGCGATGCGACCGACGACGACGTGTCCTCCCAGGGCGGCGAGTCGCCTTCCGGCGCTTCCGCGCCCGCCCCGGTCACCTTCGTCGCCGGACCTGCCGTCGAACCTCCAGCGCACGATGCCTACTCGTTGCGCCTCGTGGCGACCAGGAAGCTCTACGACGAGGGGACGATGGTGCAGCACTCGCCGCTGTTGGCGGGCCAGGCGCCCGGCACCGCGCTGCGCGTGAACCCCTACGACTTCGAGCGCGTCGGGGTCGACGGTGGAGCGAGGGTCCGGGTGGTCAGCTCGCGAGGGTCGGTCGCGGCGCAGCTCGTCGCGGACGCGGGCGTCCCCAGGGGCGTGGCGTCGATCACGTTCAACCAGCCAGGCGCCAGGGCTGCCGATCTCATCGACTCGAGCCAGCTCGTCACCGATGTCCGCGTGGAGCCGGAGGTCCGCTCGTGACCTTCGGTCTCGATCCGCTCCTGTTCGACGTCGACCTCGTCGCGGTCCTGATCGTGATCCTCAAGGTCGTCGTGGTGTTCGTGTTCCTGCTCGTGGCCACCATGTTCATGGTGTGGTTCGAGCGCAAGGTCATCGGCGACATGCAGAACCGCATCGGGCCGAACATGGCCGGCCCATGGGGCATCCTCCAGACGCTGGCCGATGGCATCAAGTTCTTCTTCAAGGAGGACCTGCTGCCGGTCAAGGCCCAGAAGTGGGTCTTCATCATCGCCCCGTTCCTCTCGTTCGTACCCGCCTTCCTGCTGTTCGCCATCGTGCCGATAGGCGGCGACTTCAACGACGGGAACGGCGGGGTGGTCACGATCTTCGGGCGCGACACGCTCCTGCAGCTGGCAGACCCGCCCATCGGCATACTCTTCGCCCTGGCCATGTCGTCGATCGCCGTCTACGGCGTGATGCTGGCCGGCTGGTCCTCCGGTTCCAAGTACCCGCTTCTGGGGGCTGTGCGGGCTTCGGCTCAGATGGTCTCCTACGAGGCCGCGCTCGGCCTGACCGTCGCGGCGGTGGTCCTGACCAGCGGTTCGCTGGGGACCAACGCCATCGTCAGCTACCAGGCGGGCGAGGGCTGGTGGGGATGGGTACCGAACTGGAACCTCCTGCTCGTGGGGCTCGTCCCGTTCGTGATCTTCGTGATCGCCGCCACCGCAGAGCTCAACCGGCCGCCGTTCGACCTCGTGGAGGCCGAGCAGGAGCTGGTCGGCGGCTTCAACACCGAGTACAGCTCGATCCGCTTCGCCCTCTTCTTCCTGGCCGAGTTCATGAACACGGTCACGATGTCGGGGATCATGGTCACGATCTTCCTGGGCGGCCCGGCCGGCCCCGCCCCGATCGGGCCCGGGTGGCTCTGGGGGGTCTTCTGGTTCTTCTTGAAGCTGTTCGCCTTCCTGTTCATGTTCGTGTGGTTCCGCGCCACCCTTCCCAGGGTGCGCTACGACAAGCTCATGGACCTGGGGTGGAAGGTGCTGACACCGCTGGCCCTCGGTTGGTTCCTGCTCCTGGCTGCCTTGAAGGTGGGCGGAGAGCAGGACTGGAACCCCGTGCTGGTCGTGATCGTGAGCCTCGGGATCATGGGCGTGGGCGGGACCCTGTTGCGCGGAGCGGTGAGGGCTGGTCGTCAACGGCGCCTCGCGGAGGCCGAGCTCGTGGGAGAGTTCGACTGATGCTCCGCCTCGCAACGCACCTCGTCGCAGCCCCGGTCGTCGTGCCCGTACCCGGGAGGGACCGCTGATGGGCTACCTGGACGGCTTCCGCGTCACCTTCGGGCAGATAGGCGACGTGGTCACCACGCAGTACCCGGAGCAGAAGGCTCCCAAGCCCGTGCGCGTCCACGGCCGGCACGTGCTCAACCGGTACGAGGACGGGATGGAGAAGTGCATCGGCTGCGAGCTGTGCGCCGGCGTCTGCCCCGCTCGCTGCATATACGTGCGCGGACTCGACAACCCGCCCGACGACCCGGTGTCGCCGGGCGAGCGGTACGGCTACGTGTACGAGATCAACTACCTGCGCTGCATCCACTGCGACCTGTGCGTCGAGGCCTGCCCGACCGAGGCCATCACGGAGACGAAGCTCTTCGAGTTCTCGTTCACCAACCGCACCGACGCCATCTACACCAAGGACGAGCTGCTGGTGGACGACGAGGGCAAGCCCCAGAAGCTGCCCTGGGAGGACTGGCGCCCCGGAGACGACGAGCACACCTCGGGGTGGATGCGCGCCACCTCGCCGTCGGGCGACGCGTCCTACGAGGGCCGGGTGGCGTGGTCGGGCGAGCTGGGTTACGGGGTCCGCGCTCCCGAGCAGGGCCAGTCGGCTCCCGAGGACGCCGACGAGGGTGCCGAGCACGAGCCGTCCGAAGACGGGCACGGTGATCACGCGTGACCACCGCCGTCTTCTTCGTGACCGCGGTGCTCGCGCTGCTGGGAGCGGCAACGGTCGTGTTCGCCCGCAACCCGGTGCACTCCGCCCTCGGCCTCGTCGGCACCTTGTTCGCCATAGCCGTGCTGTTCTTGAACCAGGAGGTCAACTTCCTGGCCGCCGTGCAGGTGATCGTCTACACGGGGGCGATCGTGGTGCTCATATTGTTCGTCCTCATGCTCTTGGGCATCGACAAGGAGGAGAACCTCGAGACCGAGCCCCTGGTGGGCCAGCGGGCCCTGGCGGGCGTGGTGGCGGCGCTGCTGGGCCTTGGACTCCTCGCGGTGATCCTCTTCGGTGGCAACGAGATCGTCACGGGCGCCCGCTCGGCGACCGACGCCATAAGCGCCACCCTCCCGAACGTGAACCAGCTGGGCGAGGAGCTGTTCACCAACTACGTCTTCGCTCTGGAGATCACCGCAGGCCTGTTGACGATCGCCGTCGTGGGAGCCGTGGTGCTCGTCCGCCGCACCGGCGACGTGGAGCCGCTTCCCGAGCCTGAGTCGTTCACTTTGGACGACGACGACAAGGTGTACGAGGCCCCCGAGCCCGGCCGGGATCCGGAGGCCTCGCGCTGATGGAGAACCTCGACCTCGGCTACCTGAGCCTCTCAGCCCTCTTGTTCGCGCTGGGCGCGTTCGGCGTCCTGTACAGGCGCAACACCCTCGTGATGATCATGTGCATCGAGCTGATGCTCAACGCGGTGAACCTCACGTTCGTGACGTTCGGACGCATGCTCGACGACATCAGCGGTCAGGTGATCGTGTTCTTCGTGCTCGTGGTAGCAGCGGCCGAGGTCGTGGTGGGACTCGGCCTCGTCGTGGCCGTCGCCAGGCGCAGGCCCGGAGCCACTGCGGACGACATCCGGGTGCTTCGGGGATAAGGAGCCGATCGAGCACATGCACGACCTGATCTGGTTGATCCCTGCGCTGCCCCTCGCCGGCTTCCTGCTGTTGCTGGCGTTCGGCCGCCGCCTCGGCGAGCCGATCTCCGGATGGCTGGGGACGGTGATGGTGGGGGCCTCGTTCGTGGTGGCGCTCGTAGCTTTCGGCTGGCTGCGCAACGAACCCGGCAACACCGCCACCGACTCGCTGTTCTCCTGGATGCCCGTGGGCGACTTCAGCGTCGACATCGGCTACCTGCTCGACCCGCTGTCGATGACGATGGTCCTGTTCGTCACGGGCATCGCCACGATGATCCACCTGTACTCGATCGGCTACATGCACGGCGACAGGGACTTCTCGAAGTTCTTCCTGTACATGAACCTCTTCGTGTTCTCGATGCTCGTGCTCGTGCTCGGCGACAACCTCCTCCTCACGTTCCTGGGTTGGGAAGGCGTGGGAGCGTGCTCCTACTTCCTGGTCTCGTTCTGGTTCACGAAGGGCAGCAACGCCAGCGCAGGGAAGAAGGCCTTCATCACCAACCGGGTGGGTGACTGGGGCTTCCTCGTCGGGATCTTCGTGACCTTCTTCGCCTTCGGCACCATCACGTACACCGAGTTCCTCCCCCTCGCGCCCGGCCTAGCGGCCACCACGGCAACCTTCATCGCTGGGGCGATCTTCATCGGGGCCATCGGCAAGTCCGCCCAGATCCCGCTGTTCGTGTGGTTGCCCGACGCGATGGCCGGTCCAACGCCCATCTCAGCGCTCATCCACGCCGCCACCATGGTCACCGCCGGGGTCTACGTGCTGTGCCGGATCAACCCGGTGCTGGCGGCTTCGTTCGATTGGCTGCCCGACGCGATCGGCTGGGTGGGCGCCATCACGGCGCTGCTGGCGGCCACGGTCGCGATGGCCCAGATGGACATCAAGAAGGTGCTCGCCTACTCCACGATCAGCCAGCTCGGCTACATGTTCCTCGCCGTCGGGGTCGGGGCCTACTGGGTGGCCATCTTCCACATGATCACCCACGCGTTCTTCAAGGCCACCCTTTTCCTCGGTGCGGGATCGGTGATCCACGGGATGCACGACGAGCAGGACATGCGCCGGATGGGAGGGCTGAGGAAGTTCATGCCCGTCACGTGCTGGACCTTCGTGGTCGCCTGGCTAGCCATCGCGGGGGTGCCGCCCTTCTCGGGCTTCTTCTCGAAGGACGAGATCCTTGCCTACGCGTTCCAGGAGAACATCGCCCTCTACGCGATAGGGCTCTTCGCCGCAGGGCTCACGGCGTACTACATGAGCAGGGTCACCTTCCGCACCTTCTACGGAGAGCCTCGCTGGGTCGAGGGAGCTGAGCCGGCCATCGACGCCGACGCGCAGGCATTGCCAGAGCCTCCGCACGCGGAGGAGCTCGCTTCCGACCACGAGCCCCACGAGTCGCCCTGGACGATGACGGTGCCGCTGGTGGTGCTGGCGACCGGTGCGGCCTTCGCCGGGCTCCTCAACCTGCCTTTCCCCTCCAGCTGGCACTTCCTGGAGCACTGGCTCGATCCCGTGTTCGGCGCCAACGCCACCGAGCTCGACCTGAGCAGCGGCATGATCGTCGTCCTCCTCGGGGTCTCCACGCTCGTGGCCCTGGCGGGAGTGGCCGTTGCTGCAGCGGGCTGGCTCACCCGTAGCTTCGACGCCAGGATCCTCGAGCCCAAGGTCTTCGGCTGGGGCTGGTACTTCGACTGGGCCATCGCCAAGTTGACCGGTGGACCCGGCTACGCGGCCTTCGACCAGACGGCGGTGTTCGATCGCGTTGCGCTGGATGGCGCCGTGAACGGCGTAGGGAGGGTCAGTCGGTGGAGCGCCGCCGGGTTGCGCTACGTGCAGACCGGCTACGTACGCACCTACGCCCTGATGGTCAGCTTCGGCGCCGTCGCCCTCCTCGCCTTCGTGCTCACCAGGGTGCTGAGCTGGTGACCGCCACCGGCAGCCAAGTTCCGGCCAGCGCGGCCGCGCGAGCTCTCTTCGTGGGGGTCACTCGATGACCGCGCTCTCGACCGTCATGGCCGAGGTGGCATCGCCTTCCTTCCCGGTGCTGCCCGCGCTGGTGGTGCTGCCCGTGATCGGCACCGTCATAATCGCGCTCATCCCCCGCACGAGGCCCGAGCTCCACAGGGCCACGTCGATCATCACGGCCATGGCCACCGCAGCGGTGGCCCTGTGGGTGATGTGGAGCTTCGAATCGGGGGAAGCCGGCTTCCAGTTCGAGGTGACCCAGATGTGGGTCTCTTCGCTCGACATCAAGTTCTCCCTAGGCGTCGACGGGATATCCCTCTTCCTGGTGGTGCTCACCGCCATCCTGTTCCCGATCGCCCTCTTCGCTGCCAAGCCCGACCACGACGAGAAGGGCTACTTCCTCTGGATCACCCTGCTGGAAGCCGGCTGCATGGGTGTGTTCCTCGCGCTCGACCTCTTCTTGTTCTTCCTGATGTTCGAGCTCACCATCGTTCCGCTCTACTTCCTCATCGGTCGCTGGGGCCACGGGAGGCGGGTCTACGCGGCCAACAAGTTCTTCCTCTACACGATGCTGGGATCGGCCTTCATGCTCGTCGCCATCGTGGCCACGGCGGTCCTCGCAAGTGCGGGGGAGGGTCAGTCGATCACCTTCGACCTTCGCCGCATCGCCACCGAGGGGGGACTGGCCCGCGACACCGCCAGGTGGCTCTTCCTCGGCTTCGCCGTCGCCTTCGCGGTCAAGACCCCGGTCTTCCCGTTCCACACCTGGCTCCCCGACGCCCACACCGAGGCGCCCACAGCGGGCTCGGTCGACCTGGCTGGTGTGCTGCTCAAGTTGGGCACCTACGGCTTCCTGCGCTTCGGTCTGTTCCTCTTCCCCGAGGCCACGGTCTGGTTCGCCCCGGTGATGCTCACCCTGGGCACGATCGGGATCATCTACGGAGGCATCGTTGCGGCGATGCAGCGGAACCTGAAGCGGCTCATCGCCTACTCGTCGGTTGCCCACATGGGCTTCTGCATCCTCGGGATCTTCGCCCTGAACGTGGAGGGCCTCACCGGTTCGGTGATGGTGATGGTCAACCACGGGATCACCACCGGAGCGCTGTTCATCCTCCTCGGCTTCCTCTACAAGCGGCGCCACACGTACGAGATATCCCAGCTCAAGGGGATCCAGAAGGCAGCTCCGTGGTTCGCTGGGGCCTTCATGATCACGATGCTCGCCTCCATCGGGCTGCCCGGCCTCAACGGCTTCGTGGGCGAGTTCCTGAGCCTCCTCGGCGTCTTCCTTTCCAACCGATGGTGGGGTGTGGTCGCCACTGGTGGCGTGATACTCGCTGCCCTCTACATGCTCTGGGCCTACCAACGTTCGTTCCACGGCGAACCCGACGAGGCCAACCGACGGTTCCCCGAGCTGACGTTGGCGGAGAAGCTGACGATCCTCCCCCTGATCGCGCTCATGTTCTTCATCGGCATCTACCCCAAGCCGATGCTGGAGCGCATAGAGCCCTCGGTCCGTGCCCTGGTGGTGCACGTGGAGGAGCAGGTGGACGGGTTCGGCTCGTCGAGCACCCAGGGAGGCTCGGAGCTCGACCGGGGTTCCATCGCCGCTCATGCCGGGGAGAGCGGGGAGGCGGGGCATTGACCTGCACGCCTTCGATCGTTCGTGAGCCGGGTGGATCCGGTCCCGCCGTGACGGGGGTGCGGGCGTGATCCAGACCCCTTCCATCGACTGGGTGGCGCTGCTCCCGCTGATCATCCTCGCTGCGGGTGCGGTGCTCTTGCTGACCTTCGCCTCGCTCCTCCACAGGCCGCTCTTCCGGGGCTTCTACGCGTCCTACACGGCCGTGGTGTCCATAGCGGCGGCGGTTGCAGTCCTGCCCGTTTGGGCGCGCGTCCAGGGATGGTCGCAGCTGGGGTGGATCGAGCTCGACCACCCCGACGGGGTGGGGCCGTTCAGCACGGTCGCCGGCGCGGTGGGGGTTGACGGCTTCGGGCTCTTCGTGACCGTGGTGATCTGCGGTGCCGTCCTCGTGGGTGCCCTGGTCGCCGACGCCTACATGCGCAGGGAGCGACTGGAGGGAGCGGAGCTCTACGTGCTGATGATGCTGTCGGCGGCTGGCGGCGTGATCATGGCGATGTCGAACGACCTCATCGTGCTCTTCCTGGGCTTGGAGACCCTGTCGCTGGCCGTCTACGTGCTCTCGGCGATGCACAGGCGCCGTGCGCAGTCGCAGGAGGGCGGCCTCAAGTACTTCGTGCTGGGGAGCTTCTCGTCCGCCTTCTTCCTCTACGGGATCGCTCTGGTGTACGGAGCGACCGGATCGACCAACCTCATCGACATCAAGGCGTTCCTCGCCGGCAGCGTCCCGATCCAGAACGGCCTGCTCCTCATGGGCCTCGCGCTCATGGTGGTGGGCTTCGGGTTCAAGGTGGCTGCCGTGCCGTTCCACGCGTGGAGCCCCGACGCGTACCAGGGGGCGCCGACCCCCGTGGTCGTCTACATGGCTGCGGGGGTGAAGGCCGCCGCGTGCCGTCCGGCTCGCCCTCGCACGCGACCAGCGCGAGGTCAGGGCCCTC
>CAZHBH010000059.1:0-13476 GCA_964530525.1 uncultured Rhabdothermincola sp.
TCGTGGAGACGAACTCCCGCATGGACGACGCCATCTTCGAGGAGTTCAAGGGCACCGGCAACATGGAGCTGCGGCTCGACCGCAAGCTCGCCGAGCGCCGCATATACCCGGCGATCGACGTCGACGCCTCGTCCACCCGTCACGAGGAGCTCCTCTTCGACCGCAAGCAGCTCCAGATGGCCTGGAAGCTGCGTCGCGTGCTCTCGGGCCTCGCCGAGGGTGGCAGCGGGGCCGGCCTGGAGATGCTCATCGACCGCCTCTCCACCTTCAAGAACAACGACGAGTTCCTCGCCGAGGTGGCCAAGGCCCCCTCGGGTGGTGCCTGAGGAACGGTCACGACCATCTGGCGCTTCGGGCGCACATGCGGACACACTTGACCAACCCACATCTTCGATGGAGCGAATGCGATGAAGGCTGACATCCACCCCGAGTACGTGATCGCGACAGTGCGCTGCTCGTGCGGCAACACCTTCACGACGCGATCGACCAAGTCCGACCTGCACGTGGAGCTGTGCAACGAGTGCCACCCGTTCTTCACGGGCACCCAGAAGCTCGTCGACTCGGGCGGTCGGATCGAGCGCTTCGAGAAGCGCTACGGCAAGCGCAAGAAGAAGCGTGCTCCAGAGGCTGGCTGACCTCGCCAGAGAGCACGCCGAGGTCGAGGCCCGCCTCGCCGATCCGGCTGTGCTGGGAGACCAGCGCCTGTACGCCAGCACCGCCCGCAGGTACCGAGAGCTCAGCGAGATAGTCGAGCGGTCTCGCCAGCTCGAGGAGCTACGAGACGACCTGCAGGCGGCACGGGAGATGTACGCAGAGGCCGACTCGGCGGGTCGTGAGCTGCTGCGGGCGGAGATCGAGGGCGCAGAGGAGGGGATGACCCGCCTGGAGGAGGAGATCCGCCTCCTGCTGCTGCCCCGCGACCCCAACGACGATCGCAACGTGATCGTCGAGATCCGCGGGGCCGAGGGGGGCGAGGAGGCCAACCTCTTCGCTCGTGACCTCTTCGAGATGTACCGCTCGTTCGCCTCGCGCATGGGTTGGAAGCTGGAGGTGCTCGGCTCGCACCCCTCCGACCGGGGAGGCTTCACCGACGTGGCCTTCTCGCTCGGGGGCGAAGGCGTGTGGTCGCGCATGAAGCACGAGGGCGGGCCTCATCGGGTGCAGAGGGTTCCCGTGACGGAGTCGCAGGGAAGGGTGCACACGTCGTCGGCCACGGTCTCGGTGCTTCCCGAGGCCGAGGAGGTGGAGGTGGAGATCGACCCCTCCGACCTGCAGATCGACGTCTACCGCTCGTCGGGCCCGGGCGGCCAGTCGGTGAACACGACCGACTCGGCGGTGCGGATCACGCACAAGCCGACGGGCACGGTGGTCTCCATGCAGGACGAGAAGAGCCAGCTGCAGAACCGTGCCAAGGCCATGAGGGTGCTGCGCGCTCGCCTCGCCCAGATGGAAGAGGAGCGCAAGGCTGCGGAAGCCTCGTCCACGCGCAAGGGCCAGATCGGCGGGGGTGGGAGGTCGGAGAAGATCCGTACCTACAACTTCAAGGAGAACCGCCTCACCGACCACCGCATCGGCCTGACGATCTACCGGCTCGATCGTGTGCTGGCCGGCGAGCTGGACGAGGTCTCCGACGCACTGGTGGCCGAGGAGCGCCACCGCCAGCTCAGCGACTCCGAGAGCTGACCAGGTTGGCCGCTCGCCCCCCCGACCCCGATCCCACCCCGGCGTGCGCTCGTCACCGTTCCGATGACGTAGCCACGCAGGTCGGGACCTTCACCTTGCGAGAGCTGTTGGTGGAGACCGAGCAACGGCTTGGAGGGCGGAGCCACGAGGCGCGAAGGCTGGTGGAGGAGGCATCAGGCTACGAAGGCTCGGAGATGACCGTGGCGCTCGACGACACAGCGACCCAGCGGGTGGTCTCTGCGCTGGACTCGATGGTGGAGCGTCGCCTGGCAGGCGAACCGCTCCAGTACGTCTTGGGGCGCTGGGCGTTCCGCACCCTCGACCTCATGGTCGATCGACGGGTGCTGATACCGCGCCCGGAGACCGAGGTGGTGGCCGGCTGTGCCATCGGCGAGGTAGACCGGGCGAGGGAGCGTGGTGCCGAGCCCGTGGTGGTGGTCGACCTCGGGACCGGGTCGGGCGCCATAGCGCTGTCGGTGGCCGACGAACGTGAGCGTTCCGAGGTGTGGGCGAGCGAGGTCTCGGCCGATGCCCTGGCCGTGGCTCGCGCCAACCTCGCCGGGGTGGGCAGGGCTGCCACGAGGGTGAGGCTGGTGCAGGGATCGTGGTTCGAGCCCCTACCCCCCGAGCTGCTCGGTGCTGTGCACGTGGTCGTGTCGAACCCGCCGTACGTGTCGAGCTCCGAGGAGCTGCCCGCGGAGGTCCTCGACTGGGAGCCCGCCGGTGCCTTGTTCGCGGGGGCCCGTGGGACCGAGGCGCTCGAGCACATCATCTCCGAGGCTCCGAGGTGGCTCGCGCCGGGCGGATCGGTGGTGCTGGAGATGGCTCCCCACCAGGCGCCTGAGGTCTCGGCGTTAGCCTCGAAGGCGGGTTTCGCGAGCGTCGAGGTGGTGGACGACCTGGCAGGAAGGTCGCGCGTGCTGCTCGCAAGGGACCATCGGCCCGCCCTCTAGGATCGGGTCATCGAAGTACTCATGGTCTGCACTGGCAACCAGTGCCGCTCGCCGATGGCCGAGGGCATCCTCCGGCGCGAGATGGAGCTGCGGGGACTGCCCGTGCAGGTCTCGTCCGCAGGGCTCCTGGCCGAAGGCGTGCCCGCCACGCCTACTGCGGTGGAGGTGCTGGGCCGGCGCGGCGTGGACCTGGGCGGCCATCGCAGCCGCGTCCTCACCCCCGACCTCGTGTCGGCCAGCGACCTGGTCCTGGGCATGGCGCGCGAGCACGTGCGGGAGGCGGCCGTGGCCGATCCGCGGGCCTTCTCCAGAACCTTCACGCTCAAGGAGCTGGTGCGCAGGGGAGCGGAGGTCGGTCCGAGGGCGCATGATCTGTCGGTGGGGGAGTGGCTCGACGTGGTCCACGATGGTCGCAAGCCAGCGGACGTGCTGGGGAGCTCGACCGAGGACGACGTGGCGGACCCGATCGGAGAGCCGCGATCTGTCTACGAGCACACGGCCGACGAGCTCGAGGCGCTGATCGACCAGTTGGTGGGGCTCATCTGGGGCCCGTCCACCCTCGAGCGCCAGAGCCCCGAAGGTCCGCCGCCGTCCCGGATGAGGTTGCAGGACCTATGAGTCGGACCCTGGAAGAGGAGCACCGCCATGCCATGGCCGCCCGAGCGTGACACCCAGCTCTTCGAGCTGATCGACCAAGAGGTGGAGCGACAGAACACCACGCTCCAGCTCATCGCCTCGGAGAACTTCGCATCACCTGCGGTGATCGAGGCCACCGGGTCGGTGCTCACCAACAAGTACTCCGAGGGCTACCCCGGGAAGCGGTACTACGGGGGCAACGAGGTGATCGACGAGGTCGAGGAGCTCGCTCGCACGCGAGCCTGCGACCTCTTCGGTGCCGAGCACGCCAACGTGCAGCCCCACTCGGGGGCGAGCGCGAACCTCGCTGTGTACCTGGCCTTGCTCGAGCCGGGCGACACGGTTCTGGGGATGAGCCTCGACCACGGCGGACACCTCACCCACGGGTCCCCTGTGAACGTGAGCGGTCGCCTGTACGACTTCGTGGGCTACGGGGTCACGCCCAGCGACGAGCGCATCGACTTCGACCAGGTACGAGCTCTGGCCCGCCAGCACAACCCGAAGATGATCATCGCGGGCGCCACCGCCTACCCGAGGGTCATCGACCCAGCGCCGCTGCGCGAGATCGCAGACGAGGTCGGCGCTCTCCTCATGTTCGACGCCGCCCACATAGCGGGCCTCATCGCAGGGGGTGCCCACCCCAACCCGGTGCCCTACTCCGACGTCGTCACCTTCACCACGCACAAGACCCTGCGCGGTCCCCGCGGCGGTTGCATCCTCACCCGGGCCGAGCTCGCCTCGGCCATCGACAAGTCGGTGTTCCCCGGCCTGCAAGGCGGACCGCTGGAGCACGTGATCGCCGCGAAGGCCGTTGCCTTTCGGGAGGCGGCAGATCCTTCCTTCGCCGACTACGCAGCCCAGATCGTGAGCAACTCCAACGCCCTGGCGGAGGCTCTCGCTGCCGAGAACTTCCGCTTGGTGTCTGGGGGGACCGACAACCACCTGCTGCTCGTCGACCTTCGCAGCTTCGACGCCGAGCTGACCGGCAAGGAGGCCCAGGCGGCCCTCGACAAGGCCGGGATATCCCTGAACAAGAACACGATCCCCGACGACCCCCGTTCGCCGTTCGTGACCAGCGGGGTGCGCATCGGAACGCCTGCGGTCACGACCCAGGGGATGGGAGAGGACGAGATGGCCCTGGTCGCCAAGCTGATCCGCCGAGCCCTGCGCGGGCGGGATGACGCCGACGAGCGCCGTGCCGTCCACGAGGAGGTCGTAGACCTCTGCTCGAAGTTCACCCCCTACCCCTCGGCCTGACGTGAACCGACTGCCGTGACGTGAGCCGGACGCTGGAGGCCCTCCCGCTCACGATGCTCGTCTTGGCCCGACGCCAGGGGGAGCGTTGAGCCCGACGCTCGGTGCCTACGCGATCGTCCTGGGCGTCGTCGTCGTGACGACCTTCGCCCTCACGCCGCTGGTCAGGCGCCTCGCCTTCCGGGTGGGTGCCGTGGTGCGCCCGGACGAGCGCCGGGTGCACGAGAAGCCCACTCCCACCCTCGGGGGGATGGCGATGCTCGGCGGGCTGCTCGTGGGGATGCTGGTGGCATGGCGCCTCGATGCGTTCCACGAGGTGTTCCGGGGGAGCACCGAGCCGATCGGGGTGGCCATAGCCGCTGTCTTGATGCTGACCGTGGGCGTGGTCGACGACCTGCGGGAGGTTTCGGCTCCCGCCAAGGCGGCAGGGATCGTGCTGGCGGCGAGCATCTTGGTGTTCGCGGGCGTGAGCATCCTGGTGCTGCGGATCCCGTTCCTCGGCACCTTCCTGCTCTCGTCCGACTGGAGCTACCTCATCAGCGTGGTGTGGGTGCTCGGGATGGCGAACGCCATCAACTTCATCGACGGGCTCGACGGGCTCGCGGCGGGCATCGTGGGAATCGGATCGGGCGCCTTCTTCCTCTACGCGCTGCAGCTGAGCGACCAGGGCCTCCTGCAGCCGAGCAACATCGGGCCGCTGCTGGCCGTGCTGGTCCTAGGAGCCTGCGTGGGGTTCCTTCCGTGGAACGCCCACCCCGCGAGGATCTTCATGGGCGACGGGGGCGCGCTGTTGCTGGGGGTGATGATGGCTGCCTCCACGATGGTGGTGGGAGGACGCACCGACGCGCCGTTCAGCGGTCAGTCCTTCTTCTTCTTCGCACCCCTGTTCATCCCCCTGGTGATCCTCGGAGTTCCCATCCTCGACACGCTGCTGGCCATCGTTCGGCGATCGGCCAAGCGCACCAACCCCGCCACCGCCGACAAGGACCACCTGCACCACCGGCTCATGCGACTGGGCCACGGCCATCGACGCAGCGTGGTGATCCTGTGGGCGTGGACGGCGTTGCTTTCGGCCTTCGTGCTCTACCCCGCCTACACGGGAAGCGGGAACGCCGTGGTGCCCATCGGGATCGCCGCACTGGCGCTGCTCCTGTTCACGGTGCTGCACCCCAGCTGGCGGGCCTCCCGCGCCGCCTCGAACGGCGACCCGCCTCCCGGCGAGCAACCCCCCTCCTAGTCCCGGCGCCGGGCCCGGGGCGCCGGCCTCTGGGTTCCCGCGCCGGAGAGGTAGGTTGACATCGATGCCCGATCCCGGGGAAGGGAGCAGGTCGATGCCTGAGATGGAGACCCTCACGGAAGCGATCGACCGGCTCCGCGGCGAGGGATACGGCGCCGACTTCTTCGCCACCGACGACGGGAAGCTCCGCTGCCGCGGGTGCAGCAAGGTGGAGGACCCTGCGGTGATGCAGATCGACGCGACAGTCCGGTTCGAGGGGACGAGCGATCCCGAAGACGAGGCCATCCTCGTGGCCATCAGCTGCGGCTGCGGGTGCAAGGGGCTCTACAGCACGGCCTACGGGCCCTCCACGCCGCCTGCCGACGTAGCGGTGCTGCAGCGCCTCCCCGACAGCATCGACTGATCCCGGCGCCCCGGGAGCGGAGCGCGACCTAGTGTTTCGGGCGCGTGAACTTGCAGCGTGTTGGCGCCGCGCCTAGTTTGCGAAGGATTTCACAAGCCCGACGAGGACACCGAGTTGGACAGTTCAGAGCGACGTGAGCTCACCCAGCAAGTGCACCGCTCCACGGGTGCCTACGAGCTCGTCCTCTCTCCATTGATCCTCGGCGTCATCGGCTTCGGGATAGACCGATTGCTCGGCACGCTCCCCGTGCTGACCGTCACGTTCGTCGTCGCCGGCCTGGTGGGAGCCAGCGCCAAGCTCTACTTCAGCTACAAGGCCGAGATGGAGATGCACGAAGCGCAGGGGCCGTGGGCCAGGAACGAGCAGGCGGCTCCGCTCACGACCCCCGCCGACGACCTCGGAGCAGGAGGCCCGTGGCCACGGGCGTAGCGCTCGACGCGGGCCGGGCCCCCGAGCGCGAGATCGTGGGCGACATGCTTCGTCGCGGGGTCTGGGCCATGCCCGTGCTCGTCTTGGCCTTCGGGCTGATGTGGGGCTGGGCGGGGGCCCTCTCGACCCTCTACGGCATCGCCATCGTCTGCGTGAACTTCACGCTGGCGGCCACCATCAACTCCTGGGCGGCCCGCATCTCGCCAGCGGTGCTGGGAGCCGCCGCAATGTTCGGCTTCCTCCTGAGGCTCGGCCTCATCTTCCTGGCCGTGCTGCTCGTGCGCGAGGCCTGGTGGGTGTCGCTGATACCCCTGGCGCTGACCATAGTCATCACACATCTCGGCCTTCTGTTCTGGGAGATGCGGTTCGTCTCCGCCTCCCTGGCCTTCCCCGGTTTGCGTCCGGGTGCGGCCAGCGCACAAGCTCCCGGCGCGAACGCGCCGGGAAGCCCGTCGCGTCCTTCACGCCTTTCACATGAGGAGACCCCCGCGCCGTGACCTTCTTCGGCAAGCTGCCACCGGCAACCGGCCGCCCCGCTCGCCCGAGCACCCTTGAGGGAGGGGCACGACCGTGATCGCTCTCGAGTTCCCACCGATCGAGCTCATCGTCGAGTGGCCGAGCTTCATCGGCGGCGACAACTGGTACGGCTTCAACAAGATCGCTCTCATCAACGTGATCGCGGTGGTGGCCACCAGCCTTCTGTTCGTGCTCGCCCGGAAGGGCGCACTCGTGCCTCGCGGGGCCCAGAACCTCGCCGAGTCGTCGGTGGCCTTCATCCGCGACGGCGTAGTCATGCAGACCATCGGGCCCGACGGCATCCGCTACATGCCCTTCCTGGTCAGCCTCTTCTTCTTCATCCTCATCGGGAACCTCTTCGAGATCATCCCGTTCTTCCACATGCCGGCTAACGCCCGCATGGCGTCCCCTCTGCTCCTGGCGCTGATCACCTGGCTCTTCTTCATCGCCGTCGGCGTCAAGCACCAGGGCCCGCTCAAGTACCTGAAGAGCGCGCTGTTCCCACCGGGGGTCCCCAAGGCGCTCTACCTCCTGGTCACGCCCATCGAGTTCATCTCCACGTTCATCGTGCGGCCCTTCTCGCTGGCGGTCAGGCTCTTCGCCAACATGCTGGCGGGCCACATCCTGCTGGTGACCTTCAGCGTGCTGTGCATCACCCTGTTCAGCCTGACGCTGCTGTTGCTGGTCCTTCCGTTCTCGTTCTTCATGCTCGTGGCGCTGACCGGCTTCGAGCTGATGGTGGCCTTCCTGCAGGCCTACATCTTCACGATCCTCGCTGCCGTCTACATCGGTGGCGCCATGCACCCCGAGCACTGACGGTTTCGGCAAACCCAAATAGGAGAATCACACCACCATGAGCCTTCTCTCGACGATCAGCATCCTCGCCCAGGAGGGCGCGGGCACCGCTGCCGACGCAAAGGCAGCAGCTGCTGCCACCGGCGCCGGCATGGCCTACGGCCTCGCCGCCATCGGCCCGGGCATCGGCATCGGCTACCTGGTAGGCCAGTCCGTCCAGGCCATGGCTCGCCAGCCCGAGGCCGCCGGCATGGTCCGCACGACGATGTTCCTGGGAATCGCCTTCACCGAGGCGCTCGCCCTCATCGGGTTCGTCGTCTTCATCCTCCTCAAGTTCGTCTGAGCCGGCCATCAACGACCAGCGACGACCGACCGCTGAGCAACGAGCAAAGGAGACGGCGTGGGCAGCTTCCTCGCCATCATCGCCCAGGTGAGTGACCTCAACGGGTCTGAGCTCCTGGACGAACCCGCCACGAGCAACCCGATCCTCCCCACGGCCAACGAGCTCTTCTGGGCTGCGTTGACCTTCTTCATCCTGTGGGCGTTGATGAAGTGGTTGCTCTTGCCGCCCATCATGAGGGCCATGCAGGCGCGCTCCGACAAGGTGCGTGGCGACCTGGAGGCAGCCGAGGGCGCCAAGAAGGAGGCGTCGGAGAAGCTGGTGGCCTACGAGGAGAGCCTGCAGGGCGCTCGGGCCCAGGCGGTGCGCACCATCGAGGCGGCGCGGAGCGAGGCCGAAGCCGAGCGCCAGCAGGTGGTGTCTGCTGCCGAGGCCGAGGTGGCAGCGCAGCGGGCCGCCGCCGCGGAGGAGATCGCTCGCGCCAAGGAGCGGGCGACGGCAGAGCTGACAGCGAGCGTGGCGGGCATAGCGGTGGACGCCGCCGAGGCCGTCATCGGCCGCCAGGTCGACCGCGAAGCCCAGACCCAGGTCGTCGAGGACTACGTGAACCGCGCCGGTTCCAAGAGCTGAGCACACAGGAGAGCAGGTAGCCATGCAGAACCCCGTGCTCCTAGCCGCCGAGGCCGGAGCCGAGAACGCACCGATCCTTCCCCACGACTTCAACGAGGTCATCTGGGGATCGCTCGCGTTCATCATCGTGTTCGCCTTGATCATCTGGAAGGGCGGGCCGGCCATCAAGGGCATGTGGAGCGGCCGCATCGAGCGGTTCGAGGGCGAGCTCAGCTCGGCCGCGAGCGCTCGTGCCGAGGCCGAGTCGTCTCTGGCGGACGTCGAGAGCCGCATCGCCAACGCAGAGGCCGAGCGTGAGCGGATCCTCGCCGAGGCGGACCGCAACGCCGAGGCGGTGCGCGCCCAGCTGGCCGAGCGAGCTGCTCAGGACGCCGCCGACGTGCGGCGACGCGGGGTGGCCGACATCGAGGCGGCGAAGGCCCAGGTGGCCGCCGACCTCAGCTCGGAGCTCGCAGACCTGGCGGTCGGGGCAGCCGAGGCCGTCGTGGCCAACAGCCTCGACCAAGCCGCCAAGGAGGACCTGGTGGAGCGCTACATCGCCAGCGTGGGAGAGAGCCGATGAGCGAGCGCTCCGACCTCTACGCAGATGCGTTCCTGGCGGTGCTCGCCGCCGAGGGTGGCGTCAACGAGCGCCAGGACGAGCTCTTCCGGGTCGCCCGGGTGATCGAGGGCAACGAGGAGCTCCGCAGCGCCCTGTCGGATCCCCACATCCCGGCGGCAAAGCGCCAGCAGATCGTGGAGGACCTCCTCGAGGGCAAGGCGGGGCCCGCCACGGTCGGTCTCGTGTCGCTCGTGGTGGCCACCGGAAGGATCAAGGACCTCTCCGAGATCGTCGACTCCCTCCTCGCCCTCACCGCCGCTCGCGGAGAGAAGGTCGTCGCTCAGGTGCGCTCCGCGGTGGAGCTGACCGACGACCAGCGTCGGCGCCTGGCCGAGTCCCTGAAGGCCTCGACCGGCAAGGACGTGGACGTGATCGTGGTGGTGGACCCATCCGTGATGGGTGGGCTCGTGACCCAGATCGGCGACACCGTCATCGACGGCTCCATCCGTGCCCGACTCTCGAAGCTCCGTGAATCGTTCTGAAGAAGTCCAATTGACTGGGAAAGGCCACCATGGCTGAGCTCACAATCAACACATCCGACATAACAGCGGCCCTTCGCAAGAACCTCGCCGACTTCAAGCCAGACCTCGCCGCCAGCCAGGTCGGTCGGGTGCTCGAGGTGGGCGACGGCATCGCCCGGGTGTCCGGGCTCCCCGACGCCGCCGTGAACGAGCTGCTGGAGTTCGAAGGTGGCACCGTCGGTCTGGCCCTGAACCTCGACGAGGACTCGATCGGTACGGTCGTGCTCGGCGACTCCGAGGCGGCGGCGGCCATCGAGGAGGGCGGAGCCGTCCGCGCCACGGGGCGCATCCTCTCGGTCCCCGTCGGCGATCCGCTGCTCGGCCGCGTGGTCAACGCCTTGGGCGAGCCCATCGACGGCAAGGGCGCCATCAACGGCGCCCAGCTGCGCCGCATGGAGATCCAGGCCCCGGGCATCACCGGCCGCCAGCCGGTCGGCGAGCCGCTCCAGACCGGCATCAAGTCCATCGACTCCATGACCCCGATCGGTCGTGGCCAGCGGGAGCTGATCATCGGCGACCGCAAGACCGGCAAGACCACGATCTGCGTCGACACGATCCTCAACCAGCGGGGCCTAGGGGTCAAGTGCATCTACGTGGCCATCGGCCAGAAGGCCTCCACGGTCGCGCAGACCGTCGCGACGCTGGAGGAGCACGGGGCCCTCGAGTACACCGTGGTGGTCGTGGCTCCGGCCTCCGACCCGGCGCCGTTCAAGTACCTCGCCCCCTACGCCGGCTGCGCCATGGGCCAGCACTGGATGGACAACGGCGAGCACGCCCTCGTCGTCTACGACGACCTGTCCAAGCAGGCCGAGGCCTACCGCCAGATCTCCCTGCTGCTCCGCCGCCCGCCTGGTCGTGAGGCCTACCCCGGCGACGTCTTCTACCTGCACAGCCGGCTCCTGGAGCGGGCCGCCAAGCTCTCCGACGACCTGGGCGCTGGTTCGCTCACCGCCCTGCCGGTCATCGAGACCCAGGCCGGCGACGTCTCGGCGTACATCCCCACCAACGTGATCTCGATCACCGACGGCCAGGTCTACCTGCAAGACGACCTGTTCAAGTCCGGTGTGCGGCCAGCCGTCGACGTGGGCATCTCCGTGTCCCGCGTCGGTAGCGCCGCCCAGATCAAGGCCATGAAGGCCGTCTCCGGAAGCCTCAAGCTCGACCTCGCCCAGTTCCGTGAGCTGGAGGCGTTCGCCACGTTCGGCTCCGAGCTGGACAAGGTGTCGGCCGCCCAGCTCGCCCGTGGCTACCGCCTCACCGAGCTGCTCAAGCAGGGCCTCAACTCACCCATGCCGGTCGAGGAGCAGGTGGTGGTGATCTTCGCCGGAACCAGCGGGCACCTCGACAGCATCCCGGTGGCCGACGTTCGCCGCTTCGAGCGCGACCTGCTCGACTACATGCGCAGCCGCCACGCCGGGATCCTCAGCCACATCCGAGACACCGGCAAGCTGCCCGATGGCGATGCCCTCGAGCAGGCGGTGCTTGGCTTCAAGGAGCTGTTCGAGCCGAGCGAGGACGCAGTCGCCGCAGCGGACGAGCCCGATGCCGCCGACACGGGCGAGGGCGATGCGCGCACCGCAGGCGGTCGCCGAGAGGCCACCCTCATTGAGACCGAGATCACCCGCGACGACGCCGGTGACGACGCGGGAGCCGGTGCCTGAGCCATGGCAGGCGGTCAGGAGCGCATCCTTCGTCGACGGATCAAGACCGTCGAGTCCACGAAGAAGATCACGCGCGCCATGGAGCTGATCGCCGCCACGCGCGTCGCCAAGGCCCAGGAGCGAGCGAACGCGGCGCGGCCCTACAGCGAGGAGATCACCAACGTGATCTTCGATCTCGTGAGCGTGGGGGCCGGGACCAGCCACCCGCTCATGCGGACCTATCCGGAGGCCCGCAAGGCCGCGCTGATCGTCGTGACCTCCGATCGAGGCCTGTGCGGTGCCTACAACAGCACCATCATCCGGCTTGCCGAGGCGGAGCTGCAGGCCCGACGCCACGACGGCGAGGACTACTCGCTCATCCTCGTGGGCAGCAAGGCCGTGAGCTACTTCAAGTTCAGGGGCTTCCGCATCGACGCGCAGTTCACGGGCGTCACCGACCAACCCACCTACGACGACGCCAGGGCGATAGCAGCCACCGTGCGGGAGCGCTTCGCCAGCGGCGAGCTGTCCAGCGTCGACCTGGTCTACAGCCGGTTCATCTCGGTGGGGACCCAGCGCCCGGTGGTCCGTCGCTTCATGCCGCTCGAGGTGCAGGAGGAGCCCACCGAGGGCTCGGCTGCACCGGGCTCCCTCGGAGGTGCGCCCGCTGGGCCACCGGCCGAGCTGGAGTACGAGCCCTCGCCCACAGGCATCCTCGACGTCTTGCTCCCGCGCTACGTGGAGGCTCGCATCTTCTCTGCCCTGCTCGATGCGTCGGCTTCGGAGCACGCCGCTCGTCAGCGCGCCATGAAGTCGGCCACCGACAACGCCGAGGAGCTCAAGACCACCCTCACCAGGATCATGAACCGCGCCCGCCAGGACGCCATCACCACCGAGATCATGGAGATCGTGGGCGGAGCGGAGGCCCTGAAGGCCGGGAAGGGCGATGCCGAGGACATCCTCGTCGACCACCTCTTCCCAGAGCACATCTTCGAGCAGCACCTCGACAGGCTCGACCACGCGAGGTCGCTGCACTGATGGGGCCTGAAGACCACCCACGCACGCCAGCCGGAACCGGGCTGCCCGCCGCTAGATCGACGCACTGACGCGCACAGGAGACAACTGGAGCCATGACCGTCACAGAGAACCAGGACCCCACCACCACAAGCCTCGCAGAGGGCAGGGTCGTGGCCATCGCCGGCCCGGTGGCCGACGTGGAGTTCCCACGCGGCACGCTGCCCGACATCAACACCGCCGTCCAGATGACGGTCTCGGTGGACGGCAAGGACGTGCTCATCACCGCCGAGGTCGCCCAGCAGATCGGCGACAGCCGCGTGCGGGTGGTGTGCATGCAGCCCACCGACGGCCTCACCCGGGGCACGCCGGTGCGCAACACGGGTCGTGGGATCTCCGTGCCCGTGGGCGATGCCGTGCTCGGGCACGTCTTCAACGTGCTGGGCGAGCCGCTCGACGTACCCTCCATAGAGGGCGTGGCCGACCGCTGGGACATCCACCGCGAGCCGCCGGACTTCGACACGCTCGAGCCCAAGGCTCAGATGTTCCCCACCGGGATCAAGGTGATCGACCTGCTCACTCCGTACGTGGCGGGCGGGAAGATCGGACTCTTCGGTGGTGCCGGTGTGGGCAAGACCGTGCTCATCCAGGAGATGATCAACCGAGTCGCCACCCAGCACGGTGGTGTGTCCGTGTTCGCCGGGGTGGGCGAGCGCACTCGTGAGGGCACCGACCTCTGGATCGAGATGCAGGAGTCGGGCGTCATCGAGAAGGCCGCCCTGGTCTACGGCCAGATGAACGAGCCGCCAGGGGTGCGCCTCCGG
>CAZHBH010000060.1:0-13466 GCA_964530525.1 uncultured Rhabdothermincola sp.
TGCGCCATCTGCTCGATGAAGTGCACGTCGTGCAGCAGGAGGGGCCCGTTGGACCCGACGGAGAGGGAGTTCCGATCGCTGGGTGCGGGGGCGCCGGACCCCGTCGTCGATGGTCCGCCCGTCGAAGGTGTGCGGTCGCTCATCGTGCCTCCCGTCGTTTCCGTCTAGCTCATCGCTCCCAGCCTCTCCCACACCGGGCCGCTTGGCAACGGGCAATGGGCGAGGGCGATCCTGGGTCGCCTCGGTGCGAGGACGGGCTCGTGGCTCAGCGTCGGGGCAGAGCCTCGAGCGCGCTGAGGTAGGCCTCGACGTAGGTGGGGAACTGCGCCACCTGATCCAAGAGCACGTCGATCGGGATGCGGGCACGGACCGCCAGTGCGGCGTGGTGGATCCACTCGCCTGCCAGTGGAGCAACCGCCCACGCCCCCACCAGCACGTCGGCCTCGGCATCGGCCAGCAACCCCAGCCGCCCACGGGGCTCGCTCTCGAAGGTCCACGGGCGCGAGATCGCTCCGGGGACGTCGATGTCCGCCGAGATCGTGCGGATGCCCTGCGCCCCCGCCTCGGCCTGCGTCAGCCCCACGGCGGCGATCTCGGGATCGGCGAAGACCACCCTCGGGATGCCTTCGTAGGTGGCGCTGCGTGGCTCGCCGAGGATGCAGGCGGCAGCGACGCGCCCTTGGTACTTGGCGACGTGCGTGAAGGGCATGATCCCGGTGACGTCGCCCACGGCCCACAGCCCGGGCGCGGCCTGGCAGTGCTCATCGACGTCCAGGGCTCCGTCGTCGCCGAGCTGTGCGCCTGCCGACTGCAGCCCGAGGTCCGCTGTCCTCGGCCGCCGACCCGTGCCGAACACGACGACGTCGGCATCTACCGCCGAGCCGTCATCCAGCTCGAGCCGGCCGTCGGGGAGGCCGCGACGGGCGGTCACGCCGGTTAGGACGTGAGCCCCAACCGCTTCCAGGTGCTCACGCGCGAGGTCGCCCACTGCGGGGTCCTCCCGCGTCATTAGCCGGTCGCCCCGCTGGACGAGTGTGACGCTGGAGCCGTAGCGAGCGAGGAAGAGGGCCGTCTCCACGCCGACCGCGCTCCCACCCACCACGGCGACCCGACCGGGGAGATCGGGCGTCGAGTAGACCTCTCGGCTCGTCCAGGCCCTATCGCCGAGCCCCTCGACGTCTGGCACCACCGCCTCGGAGCCTGTGGCCACCACCACGTGGTCGGCCTGCAGGATCTCGTCGCCGACGGCGACGCGACCTGGGCCCTCGATGCGAGCAGCGCCCCTCAGCACTCGGGCACCGCGCCGCTCGTAGGCCTCGACCTGTGCGCGGTCGTCCAGGTGACGAACCATCTCGTCGCGGTGGTCCCGCATCGCCGGCCACGACAGGTCCGTCCCTCGCACACCTGGTACCCGTTCGCTCTCGCCGAGCACCTCACCTCCTCGGAGCACCGTCTTGGACGGTATGCAGGCCCAGTAGGCGCACTCGCCTCCTATGAGCTCGCGCTCGACGACGGCGACCTTCCGCCCCGCGGCGAGGAGTCGGCCGGCGACGACCTCGCCCCCGGGGCCCATCCCGACGATGACTGCATCGAAGTGCTCGGTCACGAGTCCTCCTCCTATCGCTGCACGTCCGAGTGTGGCCCACATCGGGGGCTACCGGCAGGATCTGGAGGACCTCGGCCGTCCGATGCGTCGACGAGTTCGCCAACCCCTACCGTGCAATCATGAGCACGGTGGATGACGCCAGCCAGATGGAGCGGCTCCGTCGCATCGAGGCCGTCACCGACACGGCGCTTGCCCACCTGGACGTGCCCGACCTGCTCAGCGAGCTCCTCGGCCGCGTGCGCGAGCTGCTGGCGGCCGACACCGCTGCAGTCCTGCTGCTCGACGAACGATCGCGCGAGCTCGTCGCCACAGCGGCGAGCGGGATCGAGGAGGAGGTACGCCAGGGGATCCGGATCCCTCTCGGCGAGGGGTTCGCAGGTCGGATCGCCGAGCAGGCCGAACCGATCGTGATCACGGACGTCGACCACGGCAAGGTGCGGAACCCGATGCTGCGCGAGCGCGGGATCCGGTCGCTCCTCGGCGTCCCGCTGATCGCCGAGGGTCGCGTCATCGGGGTGATGCACGTGGGATCGCTCACCAAGCGCGAGTTCGGATCCGACGACGTCGAGCTCCTGCAGCTGGTGGCCGATCGGGTCGCCCTGGCCGTCGACGCCCGCCTCTCCGACGTGGAGAGAGCAGCCGCGGCGGCCCTGCAGCGGAGCCTGGTCCCCGGCCGTCTCCCCAGGATCACGGGTCTCGACGTCGCCAGCCGATACCTCCCGGGCGACGAGGGCGGGGTGGGCGGCGACTGGTACGACCTCTTCGCACTGTCGAGGGGTTACGTCGGCGTAGTCATAGGCGACGTGGTGGGACGGGGGTTGTCGGCAGCGGTCGTGATGGGCCGACTCCGCAGCGCGCTGCGCGCTTACGCGCTCGAGACCAACGATCCGAGCGAGGTGATCGCACGCCTCGACCGAAAGCTGCAGCACTTCGAGGCCGGGCAGCTCACGACCGTCCTGTACGGGGTGCTGGACCCGAACCTCGACACCATCACCTTGTCTTCGGCGGGCCATCCCCTCCCGGTGGTCTTCGAGCCGGGGTCCGAGCCGAGGTGGCTGGAGGGGCCCGTGGGGCCACCGCTCGGGGTCACGGGTGCGGCGCAGCGACCGAACATCGTCGTGGACCTCCGCCCCGGCACCATGTTGTCGCTGTTCACCGACGGGCTCGTGGAGCGCCGCGGCGAGCCGTTGGATCAGGGGGTGAAGCGGCTCGCGGCGAGCCTCGAGGTCGACTCGGCCGAGAGGAGCTGCTCGGCCGCCATCGCGACGCTCGTGGGCGTGCAAGATCGACCCGACGACGTCGCGGTGCTGGTGATGCGACGGGAGGGCGCCGATCACGGAGCCCTCGAGATCAAGGTCGCCGCAGCTCGCTCGTCGGTGGGGCCCGTCCGCAGCTCGCTGCGGCGGTGGCTCAACCACCGCCAGATCGGGGACGACGACAGCCAGAGGATCCTGCTCGCCGCCGGGGAGGCGACTGCCAACGCGATCGAGCACGCCCACGGACCGGCGCAGGGAGAGGTCACGTTCAGCGCCGAGATGTGCGACGGCACGGTGGAGGTGATCGTGCGCGACCAGGGCCGATGGCGTCCGCCGCGTGGGGTGGACAGAGGCCGGGGGCTGCTCATCATGGAACGCTGCGCCGACTCGGTCGACATCGACAAGGCAAAGGGGGGCACGACGGTGACGCTGAGGTTCTTGACGTGCAGCTAGGACTGATTCGGATCGACATCGACATCGACGACCAGGTCGGAGGGGTGCGAGCAGAGCTGACGGGCGAGGTCGACCTGTCGAACGCCGAAGGGGTGGAGAGCGCCCTGCTCGAAGCCATCGACAGCAGGACGACGCGGGTGTGGATCGACCTTCGGAACGTGTCGTACCTGGACAGCGCCGGCTTGCGGGTGCTGTTCCTGCTGGCCGAGCGCTTGCGAGTGGCCCAGACCGAGCTGGAGGTCACGGCTCCGGCGGGTTCGGCTGCCCGGCTCGCCATCGAGGTGTCGGGGATGGCCGAGATCTGCGGCCTCGCCGAGGGCTGAACGGGTCCTCCTACGTCTCGGAGCGTTCCGGCAGATCAGCTGGCGGAGGGCACGAGGACGGCCCGACCCAAGATCTCGCCGGCCTCTAGCTCGTCCAACGCCTTTGCGGCGTCGTCGAGGTCGAGCCGGGTCACATCCACGTCCACCTGACCCTGCAACGCGAGGGCCACCACCTCCTGCAGGTCTCGGCGGGAACCGCCGTAGGGCCTGGCGATGGCAGTCCCCCAGGGAAGCTCTACCGGCACCGGGATGGACCTGAAGGGCAGCTCTCCGCCACCGAGTCCCACCACCGTGATCTGGCCGCCACTGCGGATGGCCGCTGCCGCCGTTGCGAGCGTAGGGGTGACCCCCACGAAGTCGAGCACCAGGTCTGCACCCACACCTCCCGTCATCGCCATGATCGACCCGGCGGCCTGGGAGTCGGACATCAGGGTCTCGTCGGCCCCCAGCTCCCGTGCCTGCTCCAGGCGACGTTCGTCGGTGTCGAGGGCGACGATGGTCGCAGTGGTGGTGGAGCGCAGGATCTGCACCGCCATGTGCCCGAGTCCTCCGATGCCGATGACGACGACGGTGGAGCTCGGCGAGATCCGCGATCGCGAGATCCTGATGGCGTGGTACGGGGTGAGGCCAGCATCGGTGAGCGGCGCCGAGCGCACCGGGTCGAGGTCGCCGAGGTCCACGAGGTGGCGGGCGGGCACCGTCACCAACGCCGCCATGCCCCCGTCCAGTCCCAGCCCCGGGCCCGGGACGGTCCCCCGCGGGAAGGTCTCGCAGTAGTTCTCGGCACCCAGGACGCACTGCCGGCATTGGCCGCATCCCCAGACCGGGTGCACAGCCACCGGCGTGCCGGTGTCCCATCCCTCGACCCCCTCGCCCACGCCAGAGACCCACCCGGCCACCTCGTGGCCGAGCGTCATGGGCGTGGGGAACAGCGCCTCCTCCGCATGGAGGATGTGGAGGTCGGAGTGGCATATGCCGGCCCCGGCCACCTTCAACAGGACCTCCCCGGGCCCCGGCTGGGGATCTTCCACCTCCCGCATCTCCGCACTACCCGGCTGGGTGATCTGGTAGGCACGCATCGCGACCTCCTCAGTTGCACACGCGGACGTGGATCGTCGGAAGCTGCTCCCTACCCGACAGAGCCGGGCGCAACCGCGAGATGAACGCTGTGCCGAAGCCGCGCCACCTAGGCGGGGTCGGATCCGACGGGGTCGTGGCGATCGAGCGCCGAGCGATCCCATCCAGCCGTGTCGGCCGCCGCCTCGTAGGTGGACTGCAGGAACTCGAGCAGGTGGGCGTCGGGGTCGTCGGCCGCTCTCACCAGCTCGTAGGGCAGCACGAACTCACTCAGCTCGTCGTCCCAGCGGGCCCCTGCGGGGCCGACCGCGCGGTCGCGGTAGCCGGGAGGATCGGGGTAGGCGTACGCGTAGAACACGCCCTCGGCACCAGGTCCCCCGGGCCAGTAGCCCCAGCTGCTCACCTCGTGCGAGTAGGCCTCCCACATGACGTGAGGACCGCAGTTCGGTGCACCGCCGGGATGGAGAGGTGCGGTGCGGCCCGAGAAGCGTGTGTGGGCGAGATCGATGGCGCCCCAGAAGTAGTGCACCGGGCTGGCCTTGCCCACGAAGCGGGTGCGGAAGCGCTTCATCACCGACTCGATGGCGATCAGGGCGCGCCAGAAGCGCCTGGCGGCTTCTACGTCGAAGCTGGCGTGGATGTCGTCTTGGGCGAAAGGGATCGCACCGGGGATCTCGACGGGCACGGGCCAGATCTGGGTGGACACTCCGAGCTCGTCGAGCATCCGCATGACCTCGGCATAGAGGTCGGCCACCGATCGGGGCTCGAGGGGCGTCGAACGCCGATCGCCGTCGACCGTCATGACCTCGAGGCGCTCGCCGATGAGGTCGAAGTCGATCTGGAAGGCCGGTCCGCTCGGGTGCGGCATGAGCGAGGTGGTCAGGCCCCGAGCAGAGAGGTACAGCGTGGAGTTCCACCAGTGGTTCGCCAGCGGCTCGTTGGCGATCCTCACCTTCCCGACGATCTGCGTGTAGAGCTGGAAGGTGTCGCGTGTGTCCTGCCACTCCTCCACCGGGATCGCCGGCCACCTCTGCGCACTCGCCGATGCCATCGGTCCTCCTGGGTTCCCGAACGGGCTCAGGTCCCAGCGAGGTGTGGGAGCCGGCCATCCGGCTAACTACCGTAGCTAGGACCGAAGCACGACGATCATCGAAGCTCGACCACCGATCGCTACCACGAAGGAGAGGGCCCAATGGCGAAGGAGCTGAAGGGGAACTCGAGTCGCAAGCCTCCGGTGCCGTCGGACGACCACGGCGAGATCGAGGACTGGCTTGGCCGGACGATGCCCGACCTGCAACCCATCGTCAACAGGATCGACGAGCTGATCCGCAAGACCATCCCCGACCTGCAATACGCCGTGAAGTGGAAGAAGGCCTACTACGGGACCCCGGACCAGGGCTGGGTCGTAGAGATGGTCGCCTACGACGTCTCGGTGAACGTCGTGTTCCACGGCGGTGCCGACTTCGACTCCCCGCCCCCGCTGGGGACCACGGGTCGGACCCGCTACGTGAAGCTCAAGTCGCTCGACGAGGTGGAGCAACCAGAGGTCGTCGGCTGGATCGAGCAAGCCGCAGGGGTGCCTGGCTGGAAGTGAGCGGCATGGCGCTGCGGCTGTCGATACTCGACCTGGCGTTCGTCGGCGAAGGCGAGACGATCGCCGAGAGCCTGGCGGGAAGCGTGGCCCTCGCCCGCCTCGCCGAGGAGTCGGGCTACGCGCGCGTCTGGTACGCAGAGCACCACTCGATCAAGTCGATCGCGTCGTCGGCGACCGCTGTCCTCATCGGTCACGTGGCCGCCCACACCGAGCGGATCCGGCTGGGCGCCGGCGGGATCATGCTGCCGAACCACTCCCCGCTCGTGATCGCCGAGCAGTTCGGCACCCTCGCCGAGCTGCATCCAGGAAGGATCGACCTGGGGCTGGGGCGCGCACCCGGAAGCGACCAGGCCACGAGCCGGGCGCTGCGACGAGATCCGGCCGCAGCGGACCTGTTCCCCCGAGACGTCGTGGAGCTGCAAGGCCTTCTGGGCGACACGAGCCCGATCGCCGGCGTGCGGGCGATCCCGGGCCAGGGGACCCACGTTCCGCTCTACATCCTGGGGTCGTCGCTGTTCGGAGCCCAGCTCGCAGCCGTGCTGGGCCTTCCCTACGCGTTCGCCTCGCACTTCTCCCCCGCAGCGCTGCACGAAGCGATCCGCTCCTACCGCGAGCGCTTCGAGCCCTCCACGCAGCTCGACCGCCCCTACGTCCTCGCCGGTGTGAACGTGATCGCCGCCGACACCGAAGAGGCGGCCAGGAGGCAACTGGAGCTCACCCGGCGGGCGCGGGTGCGCAGCCTGTTCAACCGGGGAGCCGAACCCCTGAGGGAGGCGGAGATCGACGCCATCTTGAGCTCACCGAAGGCTGCCGTGGTCGATCAGATGCTCACCTACAGCGCCGTGGGCACCCCGAGCGTGGTGGCTGCGTACCTCGACGAGTTCCAGCGTGGCACCGGCGCCGACGAGCTGGTGGTGGTCCACCACGCCGCCACGGTTCCCGAGCGACTCCGCTCGGTGGAGCTCCTCGCCGAAGGCGTCGGCCTTCTCCCCCACGAGCCTCCCCAGATGCCCCAACGATGCCGCTCAGCTCCCTGACGGACGAGCATCCATCCACCGGACGCCAAAACACCCGTGCCTCGGAGACTGCCCGGGCCCCTGCGGAGCGGTCTCGGCTCGCTGGCTGTCGAGACGAGGCGGCCTCTCCGGCGTCAGAGGTTGGTCTCTTCCGACGGTGCCGTGGCGGACCTCTCGATCGTGGAGGCCTTGGCGTCGGCAGGCGGGGGGCAGTCGGCGCCGAGCGAGTAGCTGGTCATGGAGATCGATCCGAACGCCGGGCCCTCGACGAAGGCGTCGGCTCTGCTGTCGGCGGCGGCTGCCAGGCCGGCGATGTACAGAAGCGGGATGAAGTGGTCGGGAGTAGGCACCGCTAGATCGAAGTCGGCGTGCTCCGTGAGCCTGAGAACGTCACCCGGGCTCTCGCTCAGCAACGTGGTGGCGGCGGCGTCGAACCGCCGGTTCCAATCGACCGCCCCGTCGGGACGGCTCCAGTCGATGCGGCGGAGGTTGTGCACCACGTTGCCGCTGCCGATGATCAGGACACCCTGGCTGCGAAGCGGCGCGAGCCGGGCGCCGAGGTCGAGGTGGTGCTCGAGCGGCTGCAGCGCGTTGATCGACAGCTGCACGACGGGAACGTCGGCGTCGGGGAACATGTGGGCGAGCACCGACCAGGTGCCGTGGTCTAGCCCCCAGCTGTCCATGTCGAGGCCGACCCAGCCCGGCTTGACCGTCTCGGCCACGAGCTCGGCGACCTCGGGGTGACCAGGAGCGGGGTAGTCGAAGTCGAACAGCTCCTGGGGGAACCCGTAGAAGTCGTGGATGACCCGCGGATTGGCCATCGCGGTCACGGCGGTGGCGTTCGTGTACCAGTGAGCAGAGATGCACAGCACGGCCCGGGGTGTGGGCACGCAGTCGCCGAAGGCCCTCCAGGCTTCGGTGAAGCGGTTGCGTTCGAGCGCGTTCATCGGGCTTCCGTGCCCCACGAACCCCGCCGGCATCACGGTCTGATCTGCCACTGGCCTCTCCACCGGATCATCGGTCGTGGGGCTCATCGAGGATCTCCCTGTGGTTGGCGGCGGGCTACTCGTGGTCAGGGGTGCGAAGGTGCCGGCGGGGCCCCGTCGACGTCGAAGAACAAGCTGTCGGAGTAGCACCACCACCAGTCCTCGCCCGGTTCGTAGCTGCGGATCAGCGGATGGTCCCGATGGTCGTGCCAGTGTGCGGTGGCGTGCCGGTTCGGCGAGTTGTCGCAGCAACCGACGTGGCCGCAACGCATGCACAATCGCAGGTGCACCCAGCGTCCGCCGATGCGCAGGCAGTCTTCGCAGCCGTCGCTCGACGGCGTCACGGCGCTGATCGTGTCGAGGTGGGTGCAGGTGTCAGCCATGGGCGCGGTATCCGTCCGGTCGGTGGCTAAGCGACGCCGACGACACCGGGGTCGTCAACGACTCGCGAGCGTCGGTCACGCTCCCATGCTCGCGCTCGCGAGCCTCGTGCGCCCGCTGGCACCGCTGACGCGGGTTCAGTAGCCATGCCGGCCGCCAAGCAGAGCCCTCCACCAATGGACCGGCTTGGCGACACACCCGGCACCAGTTCACCGTCGCTCCAGGGCTGACCTCCACGCACCGCACCCGGTGTCGCCAACACCGACGACCCAAGAAGGCGAAGGCCCAGGTCTGCGACCTGGGCCTTCGCTCGAAGTCCCCCGATCAGCTCTCGATGAGGTGGCCTCTCATGGTCTTCGAGTCAGCATCCACACGAAGGCTATCGCTCTTCCTCAGACCGAGGGATGCCGGCCCGTCAGCCCAAGCCGATCGAGTTGACGACTGCCAGGGTCTCCTCGTCGCTCATGCCATGGGAGCGCACGTTGTGCTCCACGCCATCTGCTGACCAAAGAACGCTCACCTGCAGGGCGCCGCCCACATAGGGCGTATCCCAGCGGCTGAAGACGTTCGCCTGGGAGCCGTCGTCGAGTGTGACGCCGTAGCGGACGGACTCGCCGAGGGTGAGTCCAGACCCCAAGCCACCTGGCGGGGTATCGATCGGCGTGCGCTGCGAGTAGATGAACCACTGCTCCGAAACGGGCAGGCCTATCTCGTCGATCCCCAACGACGGATCCGACGTCCACCAGGTGTCGGTGTGCCTCCAGGTAACGGTTCGCCCGGGAACGAGGAAGTTCCCATCGCCGCCTTCCGTGATCGAGATCTTCTGACCCCATCCAAGGAGAGGGGCATGGATGCGTGGTAGCGGTCTTCCGATGAGCAACTCGGCAAGTTCGAAGCTCTCCACGACGCAGTGCTGGGGGTTGTCATCGGCGGCAACCTTGGCGCACCCGTACTCGTCGAGCTCGAGCGGGGGCAGAGCAGGTGGTCGTTCCCACTGACCCTCGTCGGTCGGAAGCTGGCCCTGGCCCTGGCCCTGGCTCTCGGGCGCAGGTGCGACCGGCGCCTCGACCTCGTCGACCCATGCGTCGCCCTCGGTGTCCTCTGTGACCGCCTCGTTCGGAGACGCCTTGTCGGTGACGACGGTGTCGGTCGGGCCGGACTGGGCTTCGCCGGTTGGCTCGGTGGGCGAGGCGACAGCTTCATCGGTGCTGAGCTCGCTCTCGGCGGTTTCGCCCCCGGTGACCGTCTCGGGGTCGCTCTCGCCCCCGACCATGCCGATGGCTCCTGCTATCAGGGCGATCAACATCACCACCGCAGCAACCGGGAAGGCCCACATCGTGTGACGGCTGGAGCGCCCTGGAGACGAGACCTTCTGGCTCCTCGCGGCCACCTCCTCGAGGGTCACCGGGGCCGCCGCGCCCTCGATGAGGTCCCGAAGCTCGCTGTTGATCCTGCTCATGCGCTCTTTACCTCCATGGCTCTTTGAAGTCGTGCCATCGCCCGCTCCACGTGCTTCTGTACGGTCGAGATCGATGTGTCGGTCAGCTCGGCCACCTCTCGCAACTTCCAGCCGAAGCCGTGCACGAGCACCACGCAGACCCCTGCATCTCGGTGAGCTCACTCAGCAAGCGCCCCAGCTCTGGCTCGACCCAGGGTTCTGACCTGATGGGAACTGGTGCGGGAAGCTCCGGGGCCTTGCGTTCGCGTGTACTGCTCTGGCCAACCCGGTACAGGTAACCCACCGGGTTGGCCAAAGCTTCAACCGCCGCCCAGTTCTCCCAAGCCCACGCGAGGGCCTCGGCTGTCGCCTCGCGGCCGCGCTCGGGGCCATATGCCGCTACGAGCGCTCGGCGCAGCCGGGGCTCGGCGTCGAGGAAGAAGGCTTCGAAGCTCTCCGCCACCCCTTCGGCCCTCACGTTCCCCCCATCTGCTCGATGGTCAACACTTTCGTTGACCACCTCTGTAGAGGTAGAGCATCGAGGGGCTCCGTCGTTACGACAAAAAGGTGAGCCCATCAAGGAGCACAGCCGATTGCGTCTGGAAGCGGACCCTGCGCTGTCCCTCGTCGAGTGCAACGGCGCAGGCATCGCCGTCATTCGGCTCAATCTCTGAAATGCAAGGGGCCGGCGTGAGCCCCGGGCCCTTCGTTGGTAGATGCTACGGCGAGCGCGCAACTTGAAATCCACAGGCTCGATTTCAAGCATCCGCGCGCAACCTTGATCCCCGCTCCAGCGCCTGAACCGGTACGAGAAGTTGCACGCCTGGAATTCAAGGTTCATGGCGCTAAGCTTGAGGAATGCAGATCGAGCGGTTCCGCGAGTCACCCACCGGGAGGCTGGTGCCGATCACCGTCGAGGAGGCCGGCCACGAGGTCGACCACTTCGCATTCGCCCCCGACCCGCTGCCATCCGATCTCAACCTCGGCGCTAAGACCTGGGGTGCTGCGATCGATGCCGCACACCACCTCGGCCGCCTGGACGCGCTGGCCAAGGAACTCCTGCCGAACCCAATGCTCGTCTCCCGTCCGACCATCCGCCGGGAGGCGGTCAGCACCTCGGCGCTCGAAGGAACGTTCGCTCCCGCCGCCGACGTCCTCAGCTCGGAACTCGATGCGAACATGCCCCGAAGCCACGCCGTCACCGAGGTGCTGAACTTCATCCACGCAACCGAGCAGGGCATCGCGCGGATGAAGTTCCTGCCGATCAGCACGCGCCTCGCGTGCGAGCTGCAGGAGACCCTCATCAGCGGCACGCCGAGCGAGAACTGGCAGACCGGGAATGTCCGCCAGACCCAGGTGCTCATCGGGCCCTACAAGGGCTGCAGCGTGCTCGAGGCGACCTACATACCACCCCCGCCCGGAGACGAGCTCTCGAACGGCATGTCCGACTGGGAGAAGTGGATCCACAACGAGACGGATCTTCATCCCGTCATCCGCGTCGCCGCCGCTCACTACCAGTTCGAGGCCCTGCACCCGTTCACAGACGGGAACGGCCGGATCGGGCGCCTCATCGCCATCCTCCAGCTCATGGACTACGGGCTCCTCAGCGAGCCCCTGATCAATCTCTCGCCGTACTTCGAGGCGCAGTCGGACCGGTATCGCCACCTGCTGCGGGAGGTGAGCACGGCCGGAGCGTTCGACGAGTGGATCACCTACTTCTGCAATGCGCTCAGCGCGCAGGCGAAGGACGCCGAGTCCCGCATCCGAGCCCTGCTGGCCTGGCGGGAGGATGCGCTGTCCACCCTGCGGGCCCGAGGGATGAAGGGAGTCGCGCTCGCGGTGACCGAGAAGCTCATCGAGTTTCCATCGCTGACCGTCAAGCACGTCTCGGCCACCCACAATGTGAGCGTCCAAGCCGCCAACCACGCTGTCGCCCGGCTCACCGAGGCCGGCATCCTCGAAGAGGTCACCGGCCGCAGCTACAACCGCGTCTTCCAGGCGCCCTCCGTGCTGGACATCCTCTTCCGGCCTTCACCGACGCCCAGCCGTTAGAAGATCCATTAGAGGCGGGCGGGAACGAGGAGGGCCCACCCTCTCGGATGGGCCCTGACCTGCGGTTTCGTTGGTGGCGGGGCCAAGATCTGAACTTGCGACCTTCGGGTTATGAGGCGCTTGGGGCCTGTTCACCCGGTGTCGCCTCATGCCAGAATGTGCCGCTGACCTGCGGATACGCGTGCCAACCCCGTCCCGGTAGATCTCGCCAGAACCGGCTCGTGACGCTCCGTCCGTTAGAAGTTCCGTTAGAAGTCACGCCTCGTCGGGGCGAGTGCGGTCGGCACCGTCGGCACCCCGGTCTACGGGGAGCGTCGAGGCCTTCCGACGCCGCGCAGGACCTTGGGTTTCCTGGTTCTCGGGCTCGGCGTAGAACTCGTGCTCGTCGTCTCGGGTCATCATCATGTTGGCCATCCGGGGGGCCAACGTCCCGTCGCAGCGTTACCGCGCATGAATGGAAGGATTGTTCCATTTCTGCTGGATAGCGACTAGCCTGAGGAAGTGGACTTCGTCCGACCGATCGAGGCCATCGTGCCAGGCGCCCAGGGGCGGGTGCTCGCTGTCTTGGCCGAGACCACGGCCGAGTTGAACCTGCGGACCATCGCCCAGCTCGCCGGGATCAGCCAGGCGCAGGCGTCCCGGTTGCTGCCGGGCCTGGTCGCGCTCGGCGTGGTCGAACGGCGAGAGGTTCCGCCGGCCTCCCTGTTTCAGCTCGTGCCGGAACACATCGCTTCCCAGGCCCTGCTGGCCCTCGCTCGCTCGACCGACACGGTGCTCGACGAGATGGGCCGACTGGCCGGAGCGCTCCCCCACCCACCGGTGAGCGTGATCGTCTTCGGATCGTTGGCCCGACGGGAAGCCGAGGCCGGAAGCGATATTGATGTCGTCATGGTCCGACCCGCCGAGGTCGACGACGACGCGTGGTCGGCCTCGCTCGAAGCCTGGCGCCGCGAGGTACGACTGCTCGCCGGAAACCCGGTCGAGGTCCTCGAGGTGAGCGCGGACGAGGCGGCCACGAAGCTCGCCGGCCGCTCCCAGGTGTGGGTGGACATCCGGCGGGAGGGCCGTGTCCTCCACGGTTTCGGTATCGATGAGCTCCAAGCGGTCCGCAGCGCCTAAGCCCGGTCGCACTCGGTCGGTGTCGGCCGCGCAGGTCCGCGCCTATGCGGCGAAGGCCGAGGAGTTCGCCGCGGCCGCGGCCAGCGACCTCAGCGCCGGTCGCAACATCGCCGCCACGAGCCTCGCCATCCACGCCGGCATCAACTCCGCCGACGCCGTCTGCGG
>CAZHBH010000061.1:0-13169 GCA_964530525.1 uncultured Rhabdothermincola sp.
CAAGAACCTGGTCGACATCATCCTCACCAACAACGGCTACGACGTCGTGAACCTCGGCATCAAGGTGTCGATCAGCGACATGATCGAGAAGGCCCTTGAGGTGGAGGCCGACGCGATCGGGATGAGCGGCCTGCTGGTCAAGTCGACCCTCGTCATGCGCGAGAACCTCGAGGAGCTGAACCAGCGGGAGCTGGGCTTCCCGGTGCTGCTCGGCGGGGCGGCGCTCACGCGCACCTACGTGGAGCGCGACCTGCGCAACGTCTACGGAGGGCGTCTCTTCTACGGCAAGGACGCCTTCGAGGGCCTGCACGTGATGGACCGCCTCGGGGAGATCAAGCGCAACCCCGACGCCGACGACCCCGAGTGGGGCGTGGTGCCGTCCGAGTCCGAGGTGAAGCTGGCGGGTCGCTTCGGAGGCCGCGACGCAGGCGGAGCGGAGGGCGTGCCCGACAGGTCGCCCGCCGTGGCGACCGACAACCCCATCTTCGTCCCGCCCTTCACCGGCTCTGCCGTGGCCAAGGGCATAGCGATCGACGACATCGCCGCCTACCTGAACGAGACGGCTCTGTTCAGGAACCAGTGGCAGTTCCGCCCCGAGACCAAGCCCGACGGCACCAAGGAGTCCAACGAGGAGCTGCAGGAGAGGCTGCGCCCGATGCTGCGCGCCCAGCTCGCCCAGGCCGTCACCGAGAACCTCCTGAACCCTGCGGTGGTCTACGGCTACTACCCCTGCAACTCAGATGGCCAGGACGTGGTGATCTGGGAGGACGAGTCACGCGACAACGAGCTGACGCGCTTCTGGTTCCCCCGGTCGAGCGTCGACCCTTGGCTGTGCATCAGCGACATGTTCCGACCCATCGAGAGCAGCGAGGTCGACTACGTCGCCTTCCAGATCGTGACGATGGGTCCTGCGATCTCCGAGCGCACGGCAGAGCTCTTCGCCGCCGACAAGTACCAGGACTACCTGCTCCTCCACGGCCTCGGCGTGGAGATGGCCGAAGCGCTGTGCGAGCTGTGGCACAGGCGCATCCGCGAGGAGTGGGGATTCGCCGACGAGGACGGTCCCTCGCTGGCGGGCCTCTTCCGACAGCAGTACCGGGGCGGGCGCTACTCGTGGGGGTACCCCGCCTGCCCGGACCTGGAGGACAACGAGAGGGTGGCCCAGCTCCTCGACGCGGGCCGCATCGGTATAGAGGTGGGCGAGGACACGGGCTACCAGTACCAGCCCGAGCAGAGCACCTCGGCGATCGTGCTCCACCACCCGCAGGCCAAGTACTTCGTGGCCCGCTGACGCCGTAGGAGCGTCAGGCCGTCGCCTTCTCGCCCTCCGCAGCGGTGGGGTGGCGTTCTCGGGTCTGCTTGGCGGCGGCGACCGAGGCCTCGAGGGCGGCCATGAGGTCGACCACGTTGACCGGCTCCTCCGACTCGGAGGGGATGACGATCTCCTGGCCCTCGGCCTTGCTCTCCACCAACGCCAGGACCGCCTCGCGGTGCGTGTCGTGGAATCGCTCGGGCTCGAAGTCGGCGGCCATCGTCTCGATGAGCTGGCGCGCCATCACCAGCTCCTTGTCGGACACCTCGACCTCCGCGATCTCGGTGAGGCCGGGCACCTCCTCGGGCGGGTTGACCTCGTCCGCGTAGACCATGGTGGACAGCAGCAGGTGGCCGTCCTGCGGGCGCACCGCAGCGAGGTACTGCTTGGAGCGCAGGACGAAGCGGGCTATGCCCACCTTTCCTTCCTCGTCCAACGCCCTGGTGAACAGCGCGTAGGGCTTCGACATCCCGTCGGGCGCCAGGTAGTAGGCGGAGTCGTAGAAGATCGGGTCGATCTCGTCGAGCGAGACGAACTCGTCGATCTCGATGGTGCGCTGAGCCTTGGGATCCAGCGAAGAGAGCTCCTCCTCGGTGATGGTGACGTAGGAACCACCAGGCAGCTCGTAGCCCTTCACGATCTGCTCCCAAGGGACCTCTTCGCCGGTCTCAGCGGAGACTCGCTTCTGCTTCACCCGCGATCCGGTGCGGGCGTCGATCTGGTTGAACTGGACGTTCTTGCGCGACACCGCGCTGAAGAGCTTCACCGGGATGTTGACCAGCCCGAAGCTGATCACGCCGTTCCAGATGGCCCGTGCCATGCACCCGAGAGTACTGCGCTCGCCTGGGAACGGCTCAGGACAGCAGCGCGCGGGCGACTAGATCCGTCCCGAAGGCGGTGAGGATCGCCAGGTAGAGCAGCCCCGTTGCCGCCATCACCGCCGAGTAGCCGCGCTCACGTAGAGCCAGCCGCGTCACCACGACGAGGACCAGGGTGGTGACGGCGCACGCCAACCAGAACCACCCCAGGAGCCCTCCCCACCCGTCGTCGATGGAGCCGTTGAGCACAGAGATCATCCCCGTGGGCACGAGGAGCAGCACCACCTCCGGTACCGTCAGCCAACCGACCCATCGGACCATCTCGAGCAGCGGCCCCCTCGCGAGTCCCGGCTGCACCAGGTACCAGTGGCCGAGCAACATCGCATCGGTGATCGCTCCGAGGAAGGCTGCGCCCACCACGAGCCTGGAGACCGCCAGCCAAGTGGGCTCCCCTGCCTCGAGTCCCGCCGCCACCACGCCCACGATCCCGATGACGGGTGCGACGGCGTCGAGGTTGCGGGGCAGGCCCGCAGGGCCCTTCCCTCGCTCCAGCAGCGAGTAGGCCAGGGTTCCCAAGGCCACGAGCGCCACCCCGAGAGATGCGAGGTCTCGCACGAGCAGCGGCTCTATGACGAAGGTCCCGATGTAGAACGCAGCCGCCGCCATCAAGCCGTACACGGCGCGCAGCAACCAGCCGTATCCCAGGCTCAGCTCTCCGCGACGAGTGGTCAGCCAGCAGAACGCGAGACCGCCGGTGGCCCACTGCAGGAGCAACGACGGGGCGTCGAAGCCGATCAAGGGGCGCCCGGAGACGTCGGGCCTGCAGTGGACATGCACCAGAGGCTAGGGCGCGCCGGCGGCGATCCCCGAATGCTGGAGGGACAGTGGGCCGGCGTGTGGCCCACCCGATGCCGGAGGCCGGTTCAGCTCACCAGCTGAGAGCCGAGAGGAGCCGACGGAGCACCCGTGGCTCCCTCCGCTGCCTGCCGGGCGTGGTAGCTCGAGCGGGTCAGCGGGCTGGCCTCCACGTGCCCGATGCCCATCGCCTCACCAGCCACCTTCAGCTCTGTCAGCTCGGCCGGAGTCCACCACCTTGCCACCGGGAGGTGGTCGGCCGTGGGCCTCAGGTACTGGCCGAGCGTGACGATGTCGGTGCCCACGCCCGCGAGGTCCCCCAGGGCGCCGAGCACCTCGCTCGTCGTCTCGCCCATGCCCAGCACCATCCCGGACTTGGTTACCAGGCCGGCGGCCTTTGCCCTCGCCAGGACGGCGAGGCTGCGGGCGTAGCCCGCCGACGGGCGCGCCGCTCGCTGGAGGCGAGCCACGGTCTCGATGTTGTGGTTGAGCACGTCGGGCCTGGCCTCGAAGATCGTGTCGAGAGCGACAGGGTCGCCCTTGCAGTCGGGGATGAGAACCTCCACCGACACCCCTGGCGTACGGGTGCGAACAGCCTGGATGGTCTCGGCGAAGGCGCCCGCTCCACCGTCGTCCAGGTCGTCGCGCGCCACCGCCGTGACCACCGCAAACGACAGGCCCATCGCCTCCACGGCCTCGGCAACACGCCCGGGCTCAGCCGCGTCGAGCGGAGCTGGGTGCCGGGTGTCGACCAGGCAGAAGCCGCAGGCTCGAGTGCAGCGCTCGCCGTTGATCATGAAGGTCGCCGTGCCGTCGGCCCAGCACTCGTAGATGTTCGGGCAGCCCGCCTCCTCGCAGACCGTCACCAACCCCAGGTCCCGCATGGTCTGGCGGACCTCCTGGAAACCGGTGCCCATGCGCACGGGGGCCCGCATCCAGTCGGGCTTGCGCGACCTGATCTCGACCGCCTGGGTGACGCCGGCCTCGGCCAACCGCAGCTGGCGACGAGGGGTCGTCCCCGCCCCTTGGGAGGTGCGCTCCCCCCGCGAGAACGGCGAGAGGTCCTCGCTGCGGTGTCGCCACGCCACGTCCTGGCGCTCCAGGATGCTCTGGCTTCCCCAGGTCTCGGCTGCTCTGGCGACTACGGCCTCGACCACGTCTCGCATCGATACCTCGATGCCCTCTGCGCGAAGCGAGGTGACCCCCAGATCGGTGATCCCGCAAGGCACGATCCGGTCGAACCAGCTCATGTCGGGCGCGACGTTCAGGGCGAAGCCGTGCATGCTCCGAGCCCGCGACAGCCGAACCCCCACCGCGGCGATCTTCCTCGGGTGGTCGCCGCCGGGTGCGACCCAGACACCTGGGTGCTCGCTCATGCGGCCGACGTCGCTCAGGCCCAGGTCGCCGAGGGCATCGATGAGGACCTGCTCGACAGAGCTGACGTAGGCGACGGTGTCGGCCATGCCCCCGCCGCGCTTGCCCGGCACTGTGAGCACCGGATAGCCGACCAGCTGCCCGGGGCCGTGGTAGGTGACGTCGCCCCCGCGATCGGTTCGCACCACGTCGGCTCCCAGCTCGACCGAGGGCACCAGCACGTTGGCCATCTGGCCCCGCGGTCCCATGGTGTAGACGTGACGGTGCTCCAGCAGCAGGAGCCAGTCGTCACGAGCCTCGAAGAGGGCGTGCTGGATGGCCAGCGCCTCGTGGTAGGGGACGGAGCCGAGCCACCGAACCCTGAGGATCCGATCGGTCGGATCCACTAGAGCTCGGCTTCCCAGTCCCGTGTCTCGAGGATGTGCTTCACCTCACGCAGGAAGGCAGCTGCGTACGCTCCGTCGAAGGCACGGTGGTCCCAGCTGAGCCCGAGCATGCCGACGGAGTGGATGGCGATGGCCTCGGTGCCGTCGGAGCCCTGGACCACCACCGGCTTGCGGGACACACCGTCGGTCGAGAGGATCGCCACCTGCGGTTGGTTGATGATGGGAAGCACCAGGTGGGTGCCGAACGAGCCGGAGTTCGAGATGGTGAAGGTACCGCCGGTGATGTCGTCCACCGAGAGCTTGCGAGCCCTGGCCCGCTGCGCGAGGTCGTTGATGGCCCGAGCCACCGCCCGCATCCTCAGGCCGTCGGCCTCGTGGATCACCGGTGCGAGCAGGGCCTCGAAGTCGAGGTCGACGGCGAAGGCCAGGTTCACGTAGTTGTGCACCACCAGCTCTCCGTCGCCCATCGTGGCGTTGAGGTGCGGGTAGTCGGCGAGCGCATCCATGACCGCGCGCGAGATGAACGGGAGGTAGGTGAGGCCGAAGCCCTCCGCCTCTCGCCACTCGGCCTTGTGACGGCTGCGAACCCTCTCGACGTTCTCGTAGTCGACCTCGACGATGGTGTAGGCGTGGGGCGAGGCGCTCTTGGAGGCCACCATGTGCTCGGCGGTGAGCCGCCTGATGTTGTTCAGCGGCTCGATGGTCTCGCGCCCGGCCTTGGTCCCCCGAGGCGGCGCGGGGAGCGGCGGTCGGGAGGTGGCGGGGGCCTGGGGAGCAGCAGGTTCGGCCGGTGCCTGGGCGCTGCCCTGCTCGCGGATGGCACGCTCCACGTCGGCCCGGGTGATGCGGCCTCCGGCCCCTGACGGCGTCACAGTGCTCAGGTCGAGCGAGTAGTCGGCCGCCAACTTGCGCACCACCGGCGACATGAGCCGGCCACCGGCGCCAGCTCCGTTGGCCGCCCCTGCGGGTGCAGGGCCAGGCGCTGGAGCAGGAGCCGGAGCCGCGGCCTGGGCCTGCGGCTGAGGAGCCGAGGGCGGAGGTGGAGGAGGCGGGGGTGGCGGCGCCTGCTGGGCACCCACGGCCGGCGACTCGGTGGTGGGAGGTGCCTGGGCGACGGCCGGCATCGTGGCGGTGGCGTCTGGGTCGGCCTCCGTCGAAGCCGGCTCGACCGCAGCGCCATCGCCTGCCCCCTGCCCGCCGGGCTCGTCGGAGAGCACGGCCAGCACCGTGCCAACGTCGGCGGTCTCACCTTCGGGGACCTTGATCTCGGCCACGTATCCGGCAGCTGTGGACGGGACCTCGGAGTCGACCTTGTCGGTGGAGACCTCGAACAGCACCTCGTCGAGCTCGACGCGGTCTCCCACGCCCTTGAACCACTTGGTGATGGTCCCCTCGGTCACGGACTCGCCCAACTGGGGCATCTGGATGTCAGTCATCGAAGCTCTTTCGTTGTGGTCTCGGGTGGTGGGTCACCCGTGGAGGGATCGACCGGTCAGAGCGAGCACGCTCTCCCCGAACAGCTCGCTGAGGGTTGGGTGGGGCTGGATGAGCCCACCGATCTCTTCGACGGTGGCCTCCCAGTTCACGGACAGGTAGGCCTGCCCGAGCTGCTCTGTGACCCAGGGGCCCACCATGTGCACGCCGAGCACCCTTCCGGCCAGGCCGTCGGGGCCCTTCTCGGCGATGACCTTCACCATGCCGTCGGGCTCGCCCACGATCAGCGCTCGTCCGTTTCCGATGTAGCGGTGCTTGGAGGTGACCACCTCGTATCCGGCGTCGCGCGCGGCCTGCTCGGAGAGCCCCACGAAGGAGACCTCGGGGTGGCAGTAGATGCACCAAGGCACCCGGTCGTACTCGATCGGCAGAGGGTCCTCGCCCAGCACGTCCTTCACCGCGAGGATGCCCTCGGCGAAGCCCACATGCGCGAGCGCTGGGGTGGCGATGACGTCGCCGATGGCGTAGACCCCGGCCTCCGCCGTGCGACAGAGGTCGTCGACCACGATGTGGCCCCCCTCGGACACCTCCACCTTCGTGTCGGCCAGGCCCAGGCCCTCGGTGAGCGGGCGCCGCCCGACCGCCATGACGACGAGGTCGGTCTCGATGCTCTCTCCCTCGCCGAAGCGCACCGTGGTGGAGTCGCCGTCGGCAGAGGGCTCGTGGCCCTGCACCATCACCCCGGTGCGGATCTCGATGCCCCTCTTGCCGAGGAGGCGCGTCACCAGCTTGGTGATGTCGTCGTCGCATCCAGGGAGGATCTTCGGGAGAGCCTCGAGCACGGTCACCTTCGAACCGAGGTCGGCGAGCAGCGATGCGAACTCGCAGCCGATGGCGCCTCCACCGATGACGACAGCTCGCTCTGGGAGCTTCGTCAACGACAGGAGCTCGTCTGACGTGACGACCAGCCGACCGTCCACCTCGAAGCCCGGGATGGTCCGAGGCACGGAACCCGTCGCCAGGAACACGCTGGGGGCCTCGAGCTCGACGTCTCCTGAGGAGCCCCCGGAGACGCGCACCTTGCGGACCGAGCCCTCCACCTCGCCGGGCTCCAGCGTGCCCAGACCGTCGTAGACGGTGACCTTCCGGCCCTTGAGCAGGCCCGACAGGCCCGAGTGGAGCTGGTCGACCACCTTCTGCTTGCGGACCTGCGAGACCTGCAGGTCGACCGTGGGCTCGCCGGCGCCCACGCCGAACTCGCCGGCACCGGCGACGGCGCGGAAGACCGCCGCTGTCTCGAGTAGCTCCTTGGCCGGTACGCACCCCACGTGGAGGCACGTGCCTCCCACCTTCGCCTTCTCGACCATGCCGACGTTCAGCCCGGCGGATGCTCCGTAGAGCGCTGCCGCGTAGCCGGCCGGTCCACCACCCACGATCACCACGTCATGGTTCTCGGCCGTGGGGACCACCTCCTGGAGAGCGCTTCGAATACGACCTTCCAATGAGCCTACCCAGCGCTCGGCTAGCCACGAACAGTGGCGACGGATCCCTGCCAGGTGGGTTGCGACCGTCCGCACGGCCTGCCCGGCCCGTGAGGCGACCGAGACGCCGCCGAGATCGCTCAGCGTGCGATGAGCAGTTGGAGGGTGAAGGCCGCGATGATGGCGATCCCGCACACCAGGGCCAAGAGGATCAGCATGCGCGTGCTCATGTGGTCCCTCGGTGCTAGCGACCGCGAGACGGGCTGCGACGCCCGATGAGCCAACCGATCACGAAGGCGAGCACGGCGAACGCGGTGAGCACCAGCCACAGCGGCCAGCGGAAGTCGAAGAAAAGGAAGCTCAGCTGGGTCTCGGCCGTGTTCTGGACGATGAAGATGATCAAGCCGATCACGATCACAGCGGCGACGATGAGCCGTCCGTCCACTCCCCTGCGTTGCTGGCCAGAGGTACCGGTACCGGTGTCACGTGCCATCCCAGCACGTTAGTGGGCGCCGAGGCTCCGAGCGGTCCAGACTGAGCGGATGGATGTCGCCATAGCTGGGGCGAGCGGCCTGATCGGCACCGCGCTGAGCGCCTCCCTCCGAACCGACGGGCACCGCGTGGTCCCGCTGGTGCGGCGTGCCGTCCGACGAGGTGAGGACGCGATCACCTGGAACCCCGCGGAGCGCTCTGTGGACCGCGCTTCGCTGGAGGGCATCGGTGCCGTGGTGAACCTCGCCGGCGCAGGCATCGGAGACCACCGGTGGTCGGCCGAGTACAAGCGCGTCCTGGTGCAGAGCCGCACCCGCACGACGTCGCTGTTGGCAGAGACCCTCGCTTCTCTCAACCATCCGCCGGCGGTGCTCGTGAACGCTTCCGCGACCGGGTACTACGGCGACCGAGGGGACGAGACCTTGACGGAGACCGCCTCACCGGGCTCCAGCTTCATGGCCTACCTCGTCACCAGATGGGAGGAGTCGGCGCGCGCGGCCTTCGAAGCAGGCATCAGGGTGGCGTTCACGCGCTCCGGCATGGTGCTGAGCACGAACGGTGGGGCGCTGCCCGAGCTCCTCCCCCTCTTCAAACTGGGGCTGGGAGGGCGGATGGGGTCAGGCAGGCAGTGGTGGAGCTGGATCTCGATCGACGACGAGGTGTCTGCCATCCGGTTCCTCCTGGAGGGCGAGCTCGACGGACCCGTGAACCTCACCTCGCCGCACCCGGTGACGAACCGCGACTTCACCCGCATCCTTGCCCGAGTGCTGGGTCGCAAGGCCCTCCTCGCCTTCCCCGCCTTCGGCCCCAAGCTCGTGCGTGGCTCCGAGCTGGCCCAGGAGCTCCTCTTCACCAGCCAGCGCGTGGTGCCGGGAGTGCTGGAGGGAGCGGGCTTCCGCTGGGAGCACCCCGACCTGGAGGGGGCGCTGCGGTCACTGCTCGACCGCACCGAGAGCTGAGCCCGACGATCGAGCCACCCGGCGGCGTACCTGGATCGTCTACTTGGGGGGCATGCGGATGCCGCCGTCGACCCTGATGGTCTCGGCGTTCATGTAGCTGTTGGTGACGAGCTCGACCACCATCGAGGCGAGCTCCGAGGCGGTTCCCAGGCGCTTGGGGAACAGCACGTTGCGCTCGAGGTTGGCCTTGAACTCCTCGGAGCCCTCGCCGGTGCCGTAGATGGGCGTGTCGATGAGGCCGGGGGCGATGGTGTTGACCCGGATGCCGACCGCCGCGAGGTCACGGGCGATCGGCAGCGTCATGCCGACCACGCCGCCCTTGGAGGCCGAGTACGACGACTGTCCGACCTGGCCGTCGAAGGCGGCGGCCGAGGCCATGTTGACCACCGCTCCCCTCTCGCCGTCGGCCAGCGGCTCGGTGAGGCTCATCGCCGTGGCCGCCAGTCGGATGCAGTTGAACGAACCGATGAGGTTCACCTCCACCACCTTGCGGAAGATGTCGAGGTCGTGCGCCGAGCTGTACTGGCCGTCGCGCCCGATGGTCCGGGTCGCCCAGCCGATGCCGGCCGAGTTCACGAGGGCTCGCAGCGGGCCCATCTCCTTGGCCAGCTCCACAGCGGCGATCACCTCGTCGGTGTCGGTCACGTCCACGTGGGCGAAAGCACCACCCACCTCGGCGGCAAGGGCCTGGCCCCGCTCGTCCTGCAGGTCGGCCACGACCACCTTGGCCCCCCGCTCGGCGAGAGCCCTCACGCTGGCCTCCCCGATGCCCGAGGCACCGCCCGTCACGATCGCAGATATCCCCTCTATGTCCATGGCGGAACACACTAGAGCGCCGCCACACAGCACCGGCCGAACACCCGCAGCGGGGCCTCCTGGCGCCCGAGCCGGTGGGCGACGAGGTCCCGGGGGAAGCCCCTGGACCGTGCCGGCCGACGTCCACGAGCCGCGCCAAAGGTAAGGTGGCCGACCCTGGCGGCGTGGCCGAGTGGTTTAGGCAGAGGCCTGCAAAGCCTTTTACCCGGGTTCGATTCCCGGCGCCGCCTCTGAGAGTGCGATGGGAGATCGAGGCGCTCCCGACCGTGCTGCCCGGCGGGGCAGCCGACCGACGCACGCCCCCAGGATGGCTGCCTGCACCAACGGCAGGACCCACCACGATCGGGAGCACCTCACACCTGGTACGACGTGTGGAGGCGCTGCCCGGTTCCCGGCCGAGCTCGCCGCGAGCGGCGTCAGAGGCTGCTCCAGAAGCCCCCATCGAGCATCGCCTCGATGGTTCGGCGGTGCATCACCAGGTCGTCGGGGTCGTCGGGGCCCTCGGCGGTTCCGGAGAGGATCAACCGGTGCTGCATCCGAGCCATCACCACGCCATGCCGCAGCGCCGCGTACAGCAGGTAGAACTCCATGTCGACGGGCTCGTATCCGGTGAGCGAGCTGTAGGTGCCCACCACGTCGTCGAGGCGCAAGAACCCTGGCATGCCGGGGAGCCCTGCATCGTGTGCGATGCCCTCGAAGAACATGTGCAGGAACACCGTCCACGCCAGGTCCAGCTCCCGGGGCCCGACCCCGGCCATCTCCCAGTCGAGCACCCCCACCGGTTCGAACTCGTCGTAGAGGACGTTCCCGATGCGGGCATCACCCCAGCTGAGCACCGCGTCGGCTTCGCGGTCGGGCCAGTTGGCCTCCATCCAGTCGAAGCAACGCTCCAGCAGCGGGATGCGACCACCGTCGGCCGCCACCCACTCGTAGAACGTCCGTTGGTTGGCCACGTGCCTTCGCAGGGCGCTGTGGTGGGGCTGATCGAACTGGAGGAAGTCGAGGTCGGAGTTGTCGACGTCGAGCCCGTGGACCCCCGCTATCACCGCCACCGTGGCGTCCTGGAGACGGCGTTGATCGGCCACGGCGGCCTCCGACAGCCAGCTCCCGAAGTTGTACGGCAGCACGTCGGGAGGCACCCTGCCGCTCACCCTGTCCATCACGAAGAAGGGGGATCCCAGAGCGGAGGGGTCCGCCTCGTACCAGCGAGCGGAGGGGACAGGCACGTCGGTGGCCTCCTCCACCAGGCGCATCACGCGGTACTGGCGGCCCAGCTCGTAGGAGGGGAACACCGGCACCGCTGCAGCCTCCGGCTCCATCCTGGCTACGCACCCTCGGGTGTGGCGGGTCCCACGTTCGGTGAGAGTGAGGTCGAAGAGAACCGTGTCGCTCGACATCCCGTTGGCGATCGGGCTCTCGAGCATCTCCACCGTCGGCTCCGCGTCGTCGGGAAGGTGGGATGCGAACCACCGCGACAGCCCGAGCTGCACCTCTTCGGGGTCGCGGGTGACCATCCGCAACCGCTCGCCTTCCTGGCTCATGGCCCCCCTCGGGAATAGCGAACCGCCTTCACCGGATCGAACCGAGGATAGCCATCGCGGGCTCGCAGGGAGCTGCGCCGGGGGCGGCTATGGCACGCTGAGGGGATGGATTCCAAGGCGCTCGACGCACGCGAGGTCGCACACGAACCCGAGGAGGACCTAGCTGAGATCATCATCGACGAGCTCGACGACGACGACGGCTACGTGCTGAGCCTGCGAGAGCAGAAGAAGGCGGAGACGGAGGTGGCCATCCGCGAGGCTGCCATCAAGCTCTTCCTCGACCAGGGCTACGAACGCACCACCGTGGAGGCGATCGCAGACATGGCCCGCGTCTCTCAGCGCACCGTGTTCCGCTACTTCGCCTCGAAGGACGAGATCCTCCTGAGCGGTGCCGAGGAGGAGGTGGCCAACACCATCGAGCTGCTCGAGGCCCAGCCGGCGGATGCACCGGTGATGACGGCCGTGCAGGCCGTCGTCGAGCAGATGGCCCGGAACGTGCAGGCTCAACGGTCCACCGACATCCGGGTTGCTCGGCTGCTCGATGCCGAGCCCGTGCTGCGGGCCCGCTACCTGGCCGTCCTGGACAGCATCGAGCGCGGGGTCGTGACCTGGGCTGCGAAGCGACTGGGGATGGCGCCGAGCGACTGGCAACCACGCCTCATCGCCGCGTGCATGCTCGCTGCCTACAGGGTTGCGGCCGCTTCCGACACGAGGACCGAGGCCGACATCCTCGACGTCCTCAGGCGAGCGGTGGAGCAGCTCGGCCGCGGCTTCGACGAGCTCTAGGAGGCCGCCATGGGGGTGACGGCGATCACGGGAGCGGCGTCTGGCCTGGGGGCTGCGCTGCGGAACCGCCTGGAGGAGATGGGTGAGAGGGTCGTGGGTGTGGACCTCCAGGGCAGCGACATCGATGCCGACCTGGCGACCCAGGAGGGGCGAGCTAGCGCGGTGGAGATGCTGGGAGAGGCCTCGGGCGGCTCCCTTTCTGGACTCGCCTTGTGCGCGGGCATCGGGCCGCCCCGCGACCCCGTGCTGATGACATCGGTGAACTACTTCGGGGCGATCGAGCTGCTGGACGCGCTCACCCCCCTGCTGGCCGCGTCGGCGCCCTCGGCCGTGGTGGCGATCAGCTCCAACTCGGTGACCCTCGTGCCCGAGAAGTCCGACCTCGTCGATGCGTGCCTGGAAGGCCACGAGTCACGGGCCCGGGCGCTGGCCGAGGAGCTGGACTCCTCGATCACCTACGGGAACACCAAGCTGGCCGTGGCGCGTGCTGTGCGCAGGAGGGCTCCTGCGCTGGGCAGCTCGGGGGTCCGCTGCAACGCCGTCGCACCCGGACCGTTCCGCTCCGCCCTGTTGCAGGGCACCCTGGATGACCCGGAGCTCGGTCCGCTGGTCGACGCCTTGCCCTCTCCCCTCGCCCACCGCGCCGGGGCCGATGAGGTGGCGGCCACCGTGGCGTTCCTGCTGTCTCCTCAGGCTTCCAACGTCCACGGCTCGCTGCTGTTCGTCGACGGCGGGATCGACGCCGCCGTCAGCCCCGACCGAGTCCCCTGACCAGTGCTCTCGGCTCTGCTCTCCAGCCAGAGGGCGTCATCCTCAATGGTCCCAAAACGAGGAACGGGGCTCCTCGAGGAGCCCCGTCCTGTGGAGCGGACGACGGGATTCGAACCCGCGACCCTCACCTTGGCAAGGTGATGC
>CAZHBH010000062.1:0-5364 GCA_964530525.1 uncultured Rhabdothermincola sp.
AGCGCTGCCGCGCCCGGGCCCCACCCGGATCCCGTTGGTGCGAGCGTGGCGGATCAGGTCCCACACGATCAGGAAGTACGAGCTGAAGCCCATGTCGGAGATGACCTTCAGCTCGTAGGCCAGCCGCTCCACCACGTGATCGGGAAGCGGGTCGCCCCAGCGCTCCCTCGCCCCTGCCATGGTGAGGTGCTCGAGGTAGGCGGTGCCGTCGGCGAAGCCCTCGGGGATCGGGAACTCGGGGAGCTTCGGCTTGCCGAACTCGATCTCGACGTTGCAGCGCTCCGCTATCCAAAGGGAGTTGTCGCATGCCTCGGGCAGCTCCGAGAACAGGGAGCGCATCTCGGCAGCCGTCTTCAGGTAGTGCTGGTCGCCGTGGAACTTGAAGCGCTCCGCATCGGTCATGAGCGAGCCGGTCTGCACGCAGAGCAGCGCATCGTGCGCCTCCGCGTCGTGGCGGTGCGTGTAGTGGCTGTCGTTGGTGGCGAGCAGCGGCGCCCCGAGCTTGCGGGCGATCTCGACCAGCTGCGGGTTGGTGCGCTTCTGCTCGGGTATCTCGTGGTCCTGCAGCTCCACGAACAGGTTGTCGCGCCCGAAGATGTCCTGGAGGCGAGCCGCCTTCTCCAGGGCGGCTGCAGGGTCGCCCTGGAGGAGCGACTGCAGCACCTGGCCCCCCAGGCAGCCGGTGGTGACGATGAGGCCCTCGTGGTGGTCCTCGAGCAGCTCCCAGTCGACCTTGGGCTTCATGTAGTAGCCCTCGAGGTACGCGCGGCTGGCGAGCTGGATCAGGTTCCGGTAGCCCTCGCCGGACTCGGCGAGGGCTGTGAGGTGGTAGTAGGCCTTGCGGCCCCCCTCGGCGTCGCCTCCCCCGTCGTCCTGACGGCCCCGACGCGACGGGCGCTCGCTGCGGCTCTCGTAGGCCTGGTACAGCTCGCAGCCCACGATCGGCTTGATGCCGGCGTCCTTGCAGGCCTTGTAGAAGTCGAGGACCCCGTACATGTTGCCATGGTCGGTGATGCCTACAGCTGGTTGGCCATCAGCCGCGGCCTTGCTCACGACGTCGGCCACCCGGGCCGCTCCGTCGAGCATCGAGAACTCGGTGTGGAGATGCAGATGGGTGAACGAGTCGGCCACCCGGACGCTTCCTCTCAGGAATTACACGGCTGTGGTGCGCTTTCGGCGACTGTAGCGCGAGGGTGAGGCCGGCGGGTCCGCCGGCGGTCACCCCCTCAGAGGTACGTCCCCGAAGGGGCTTCCGGGGGGCCGGAAGCGGAGGGTCTCTGGGAGGGACCGGGGCCGAGCTGGCCGCGGATGTCCTCCAGCTGCTGGCGAGCCGCCATCTGCTGGGCGAAGAGGGTGGCCTGGATGCCGTGGAAGAGACCTTCGAGCCACCCGACGAGCTGGGCCTGGGCCACGCGGAGCTCGACGTCGGTGGGAACCCCGTCGGAGAAGGGGAAGGCGAGGCGGTCCAGCTCCTCGCGCAGGTCTGGCGACAGCGCGGAGCCCAGCTCGCGGACCGAGGTCTCGTAGATGTCCCTCAGCCTCTCCCGGGAGGGCTCGTCGAGGGGCGCTGCCCGCACCTCTTCGAGCAGCTGCTTGATCATCGACCCGACCCGCATGACCTTGGCCGGACTCGACACGCTCTCCACCGGCTCCTCGCCGCCACCGCCCTCGCCGTCCGGGCCTCCCGAGCTCACGAGCTCGGTCCTGTCCTGGCGATCTGAGCCTGCACCGACACCTGGGTCGGTGAGCGTGGAGTCGTCGCGAAGGGGGTCGTCGTTCATCTCGCTCCCTCTAACGGGTGAAGGCGAGCAAGGGTACGCGCATCTCTGCACCGGTGAGAGATCCGTGCCGTGAGATGAGGTGGTAGGGCCCGCTGTCGGCGGGGTCGAAGTAGGCCACGGGCTCCCGGGCCACCAGGGCGACGTCGCCGAGTCGGGCACGCGTCGGCTCGGTGACGACAGGACCGAACCAGCCCTCGTCGACCACCTGCTCCTGGCTGACCACCCAGGCGGTGTCGCCGTGGTGCTCCTTGGCCGCCTGCTCGAGCCCCTGGGCACCCCCGGGCGTGGCGTGCAGCCACCGAAACCTTCCTTCACCTGACTGCTGGGCTACGTGGGCCATCACCTCGGGGGCGAGCTTCAGGACCCGGTCGCCCACCTGCACCTGGCCGTGGTCGCTGGTCAGCACCAGCATCGCTCCGGCGGGCAGCTCTTCCATCACGTCGGCGACCAGTCGATCCACCGAGCGGAGCTCGGCGTCGAAGTGGCGACCCAGCCCGTACTCGTGGGCGACCTTGTCGATGCCCTCGTAGTAGGCGTACACGAAGGACTCGCCGGCGCGCAGGAGCCTCCCGATCTCGGTCACGAGGGTGGAGGTGACCCGGTAGCCGTTGAAGCGAACCCCCTCGAGGTGGGCCTGCGTGAACCCGCTCTCTCGGAACTCGGCCCGGGTGACCACCGCCGGACGGTGGCCCAGGAACGGCGCCATCGGCTGGATCTTCTCCGGGGGGACCTTCGCCCTTGCGTCCTTGCCTCCCTGGCACCACCTCAACACGTTCAGCACGTCTCCGTCGACCGCCATGCGATAGCCGATCACCCCGTGCTGGCCGGGGGGCAGGCCGGTGCATATGGAGGTGAGGGCGCTCGCGGTGGTGGAAGGGGCAACGGTGAGGATCGGTCCCCCGGCCAGGGAGCCGAGGGTGGGCAGACGGGCGGCCCTCTCCTGGAGTTGGTCCCATCCGAGCCCGTCGACCACCAGCAGCACCACCTGGTCGGCCAGCTCCTGTGCGGGGAACCATTCGGGCAGGCGCGAAGGCGGGTCGAGCAACGTGGGGGCCACGTTGGTCACGCATGCTCCGCCGTAGTCCGGCAACAGAGGTGTATCGCCCAAGGGATCCCCTTCCGAAGTCGTTCCACCGTATCCCCCTGGGCGGAGGGCCAACACCTCGCCGCGAGCCGTACGCTCTGGGATCCCCGGGCTCGAGGGAGCTCCCGCGGCCACCGTGAGCACTGCCTCGGCCCTGGCGCGGCCACCCGCGTACGATGGGCCCGGTGAAGGTCTCCACCAGGGGTGACTACGCCAGTCGAGCGCTGCTGTCGCTGGCTTTGCACGACGGAGCCGACAAGCCCACATCGGTACGGGACATCGCCGAGCGCACGGGCCTCCCGCAGCCCTACCTGGAGCAGATACTGCTCGCCCTCAAGGGGGCGGGCCTCGTGCGCTCCAAGCGTGGCGTGGGGGGCGGCTACGTGCTGGCGCGCCACCCCAAGGAGATCCTCCTCTCGGAGATCCTCATGGCGGTCGACGGGCCCATCGTCGCAGGAGACTTCGGCGAACCCCACAAGGACGGGGCCTGCGAGCACGAGGGCCAGTGCGTGCTGCTGGCCATCTGGGCCGACGTCGGCGACCACATGCGCCGCTACCTGTCGTCCCTCACCCTGGCCGACATCGTCTCGATGGCCGAGGGCAAGACCGCCTGGCCGTGACGGGTGCTTCGGCCTCGTTCGATCGCTTGGCCCACCCGTCCCGAATGACCTAGGTCAGATCACCGAGGGTTCGCGCCAGGTCGGCGGGCAGCGGGGAGTCGAGCTCGACCCGCTCGCCCGTGAACGGGTGGGTGAAGGCGAGCCGCCTCGCGTGGAGGAACAGCCGCGGCGCCTCGAAGCTCTCCCGCACCCCCCCGTACCACTCGTCGCCGACGACGGGGTGTTCGATGGCTTGCAGGTGCACTCGGATCTGGTGGGTGCGTCCGGTCTCCAAGGTGCAGTTCAGCAGCGTCACCTCCACCGGGTCGGAGAACGTGTCCACGACCTCGTAGCGCGTCCGTGCCGGTCGACCCGAACCGACCACGCCCATGCGGTCGCGCCGGCGGCTGGAGCGCCCGACGGGGGCGTCGACCAGCCCGCTGGGCGACTCGAACCGACCCCAGGCCAGGGCGGTGTAGCTCCTGTCCACCTCCCTGGCGGCCAGCGCCTGCACGAGGGCGGAGTACGACTCGGGGGTGCGCGCAACGACCATCAACCCGGAGGTGTCGCGATCGAGACGGTGGACGATGCCGGGGCGTCGGGGGTCGGAGCCCACTCCTGCGATCTCGGGGAAGCGGGCCAGGAGGCCTCCCACCAGCGTGCCGCTCGTCCGGCCCCCTCCCGGGTGGACCACCAACCCGGCCGGCTTGTCGACCACGAGCAGGTGTTCGTCTTGGTGGACCACCACCACGTCCACGCCCGCCTCGGGTTCCAGCTCGGCCACCTGGGGACCTGCGGCCTCCAGGTGGATCTCGAGCACCTCGCCTTCCGACAGCCGTCGAGACCGCGAGCTCACGACCTCGCCGTCGACCAGCACCGCCCCGGCCGCCACGAGGGACTCGGCCACGGAGCGGCTCTGGCCGGTGAGCATCGAGACAGCCCGGTCGATGCGCTCACCCGCCAACGCTCCCGGGATGGCCTCCCTCACGGGTCGCTCGTGGAGAGCGCGAACTGGGCGACCAGGCAGATCGCCCCTACGACTATCGCCGCGTCCGCGATGTTGAACACCGGCCACCAACCCAGGTCGATGAAGTCCACGACCGCGCCGGAGAGCAAGCCCCCGTCACCTCGAAACGCACGATCGACGATGTTGCCTACCGCCCCTCCCAAGACGAGGCCCACAGCCACCGAGCCCAGGCGCGAAAGGGGCCGCGTTCCCTGCCAGACGAGGACTCCACCCACCACGACCAGCGCTCCGACGGCCACGAGGGCCCCGTAGCCCCCTCCCAGGCCGAACGCCGTGCCGGTGTTGAACGTGAGGCGGAGCTGAAGGGAGCCCACCAGCTCCATCGGATCTCCCGGCAGGCGCTCTAGCGCCCACCACTTGGTCAGCTGATCGGCGGCGAGCACCGAGGCGGCGACCACCGAGACGATCACCCAGTGGGTCCTCGCCGGCCTGCCTCGCTGGGGACGAGCCGGTGTGGAGGCCGAGGGCTCTATCGACGTTGGAACCCACCCACCTTGTACTCGACCCGCTCCCGAGCCCAGGGGATGGCCCGCAGCCTCTCCTTGGGGATCGCCAGCCCCGACACCTCGCAGATCCCGTAGGTGCCGTCGTCGAACTTGGCGAGGGCGTGATCTATCTCCTCGATCTGGCCCCGGAACTGGGCGCTGAGGGCGAGGTCGCGCTCGCGCTCGACAGCGAGGGTGTCGCCCTCGCCAGACTCCTCGTCGAACTGGGCGTCACCCGGCTCGCGCATGAGCGCCAGCTCGTCGGCCTCGGCGTCGAGGGTGGCCACGTCGTGGGTGAGGCGGGCCCTCTCGCTGATCAGCAGCTCTCGCTGGGCCTCCAGGAACTTGGCGTCGAAGGGCTTCACGACCGGCTTCTTGGCCGGAGCCT
>CAZHBH010000062.1:5464-12678 GCA_964530525.1 uncultured Rhabdothermincola sp.
TCTTGGCGGCAACCTTCTTGGCCGGCGCCTTCTTGGCCGGAGCCTTCTTGGCGGGAGCCTTCTTGGCGGGAGCCTTCTTGGCGGCAACCTTCTTGGCCGGCGCCTTCTTGGCCGGAGCCTTCTTGGCGGGCGCCTTCTTGGCAGGGGCCTTCCTCGTGGAGGTGGCCTTCGACTTGCCGGAGCTGGCTCTGGGCATCTGGTCCTCCAGCCCCGAAGGGGGGCACGATCTCAGTCGCGGAGGGCGTGAGGCTAGGTGGCGCCCACCGGAGCGTCAACCCGCTCGCGCACGTCCCGGGCCTCCCGCGCACCCCAGAAGAGGCGGGCGAGGCGGTCACATGGGGCATCTAGGCTGCAAGGATGCCCTTCGGTCCCGTTGACCCGGATCTCGACCCGGTCGCCCTCGAATCGCGGGTGCTGCAACGCTGGCAGGCCCTGGACGTGCGCTCGGAGCTGGTGGAGCTGCGTCGCGACGGCGAGCCGTGGATCTTCTACGAAGGGCCCCCCACCGCCAACGGACGGCCAGGCCTCCACCACGTGTGGGCAAGGGTATTCAAGGACCTCTACCCCCGCTTCCACACCATGAAGGGTCGTCGCGTGCCCCGCAAGGGCGGCTGGGACTGCCACGGCCTGCCCGTGGAGCTGGAGGTCGAGAAGGAGCTGGGCCTGCGGAGCAAGGTGGAGATAGAGGACTTCGGGATCGCCGAGTTCAACAGGCGCTGCCGCGAATCGGTCCACCGGTACGTGGAGGACTGGACGGCCCTCACGGACCGGTCCGGGGTGTGGATCGACACCTCGGACGCCTACTGGACGCTGTCGGACGACTACATCGAGTCCGTCTGGTGGCTCGTGCGCCAGCTGTGGGTGAGGGACCTCCTGTACGAAGGCCACCGGGTCTCCCCGTACTGCGCCAGGTGCGGTACGGCGCTCTCGTCTCACGAGCTGGGCCAGCCCGACGTGTACCGAGACGTCGTAGACCCTTCGGTGTACGTGCGCTTCCCCTTGACCGGCCCGGGAGCACCCGAAGCCGACCTGGTGGTGTGGACCACGACGCCTTGGACGCTGGTGTCCAACACCGGGGCGGCCGTGGGCCCCGACATCGAATACGTGCAGGTGCGTGACCCCGAGGGGGGACGCGACACGGTGGTGGCGGGAGTGCTCGCCCCGGAGGGGGCTGAGGTGGTCGCGCGCTGGCGGGGCTCGGAGATGGTCGGCTGGCGCTACCAGAGGCCCTTCGAGATGGTGGATGCGCCCGACGACGGCTCAGACGGCTGGAGGGTCGTAGCCGCCGACTTCGTCAGCACCGACGACGGCACAGGCATCGTTCACCTCGCCCCCGCGTTCGGCGAGGACGACAACCGGATCGGGAAGGCCGAGAGACTGCCGCTGCTCAACCCGGTGACGGCGCAGGGCACCTTCGACGAGCGGGTCGCGCCGTGGACCGGCACCTTCGTGAAGGACGCCGACCCCGCCATCATCGAGGAGCTGCGCTCGCGGGGCCTGGTGGTGCGCGAACAGGCCTACGAGCACTCCTACCCGCACTGCTGGCGATGCCACACGCCACTGATCTACTGGGCCAAGACGTCGTGGTTCGTCCGCACCTCCAACAAGCGCGACCTGCTGATGCGCGAGAACGAGACGGTCGACTGGCACCCCTCCAACATCAAGCACGGTCGCTTCGGCAACTGGCTGGAGGGCAACGTCGACTGGGCGCTGTCGCGCGACCGCTACTGGGGCACGCCGCTGCCCATCTGGCGCTGCGGGAGATGCTCCACCGACACCTGCGTCGGCTCGGTGGACGAGCTGTCGGCCCTGGCCGAGCGAGACCTGAGCGACCTCGACCTGCACCGCCCGTACATCGACGAGGTGACCTTCACCTGCGCCTGCGGGGGGACGGCGAGTCGGCTGGCGCCCGTGCTCGACGCCTGGTTCGACTCGGGATCCATGCCCACCGCCCAGCAGCACTGGCCGTTCTCTGTGGAGCTGGCCGCCCCTGCGCACGGCGGTGCTGCCGGCAACGGCGACCTGGCGTCCACGGCGAAGCAGGCCCCTTCGCTGCCCGACGCCTACCCCGCCGACTTCATCTGCGAGGGCATCGACCAGACCCGTGGGTGGTTCTACTCGCTGCTGGCCATCGGAGCGCTCGTGTTCGACCGAGCCCCGTACCGAAACGTGGTGTGCCTGGCACTCGTGGTCGACGAAGACGGCCAGAAGATGTCCAAGTCGCGCGGCAACGTGATCGAGCCGACGGAGATCTTCGACAACGAGGGGGCCGACGCCCTGCGGTGGTACTTCTTCTCGCAGGGTCAGCCCTGGACGTCTCGGCGGGTCTACCACGACGCCATCCGCGAAGCCGCCCGCCAGACGCTGTTCACCCTCTGGAACGTCTTCTCGTTCTTCGCGACCTACGCCGACCTCGACGGGTGGGAGCCGCACGCTGGTGCCGGCTCCGGGGATCCCAGCCACGTGCTCGACCGCTGGGTCCTCTCCGAGCTGGACGACACGGTTGCAGGGGTGACCAGTGCCCTCGAGGGGTTCGACGCCTTCACCGCTGCCAACCGGCTCGCCAGCTTCGTCGACGACCTGTCGAACTGGTACGTGAGGCGCAGCCGGCCACGGTTCTGGAAGGCAGCCGAGCCCGAGGCGCACGCCACCCTCCACGAGTGCCTGGTGACCACCTCGCTGCTCATGGCGCCCTTCTGCCCGTTCCTCGCCGACGAGATCTACACCGCGCTCACCGGCGAGCGCTCGGTGCACCTGGCCGACTGGCCCGACGACCGGGGCAGGCACGACGCCGAGTTGGCCGCGCAGATGGCCGCCGCCCGTCGGATCGTCACCATCGGGCGCTCAGCGCGCACCGAGGCCAAGGTGAAGGTGCGCCAGCCCCTGGCCAAGGCACTGGTTCTGCACCCCGCCGGCAAGCTCGCAGACGACGTCGCCGCCGAGATCACCTCCGAGCTGAACGTCAAGGAGCTGGAGGACATCGACACGCTCTCGGGCCTGATGACCTGGTCGTTGCAGCCCAACTTCCGAACGCTCGGCCCTCGGCTGGGCCCCAAGGTGAACGAGGTGAAGCAGGCCCTCGCCGCCGCGGACGGCTCGGCGCTCAGAGCCCGCCTGGAGGCCGAAGGCTACGTGGAGGTGGCCGGCGAACGGCTGGAGGCGGGCGACGTGGAGGCACGTGCCCAGCGCCACGACGCCTATGCCCTGGCGGAGGACGACGGCTGGGCGGTGGCCCTCGACCTGGAGATCGATGCCGGCCTACGTGGCGAGGGCGTGGCCCGCGAGCTGGTGCGGGCGCTCAACGACGCCCGCAAGGAGATGGGCCTCGCGATCGCCGACCGCATCTCGGTGACGCTCGACCCGCCCGAGCCCATCCGCGCCGCCGCGGAGGCTCACAGCACCTGGATCGCCGGCGAGATCCTCGCCGAGTCCTTCACGATCGGGCCCCTCGACCCTCAAAGCGGAGGCGACAACAACGACGTCGTCGGAGGACGGACCACCCTCGCCGTGGAGGGCGAGGAGATACCCGTCGCCGTCTCCCGGATCTGAGCTCGCGGCAGTCCATCGGTCGCCACGCCGCGACGATCTAGCGGAGGGCCCTGCTCGAGGGCGCGATCAGCGCGGGCCGTGGCGGTCGTCGTCGCCGAAGTCGTTCTCGAAGAAGGCGCGCATGGCTGCGTCGGCCTCCTCGTCGGCGGGGCCCAGCGGATCGGCGTCGACGGCAGGGCCGCCGGCGGGCACCGACGAAGGCGGTGCGGGTGGCGCAGGCGGTGCCGGTGGCTCCGGGGCAGGCGGAACCGGGACCTCCACGGCATCGGGTTGCGGCTCCGGGGGCGCGGATGCCTGGATGGGCGCCGGCTCGACGGGCGAGACCGGGATGGGTCCCGACGTCTCCTCGACCTCCTCGAAGAGCTCGGCGGCCTCGACGAGCTGCGTGGGTGGGCCGGCCTCGACGACCTCCTCGGGACCAGGGTGGGGCTCGCCCGCCGCGCCCTGCTCGAAGCGCGTGCTGCGTAGCAGGGGCAGGGCACGCGCGTTGAGGACCGCGGGATCGTCGACCAACTGCTGAAGGGCCTCGATGCCCGAGCGGAGCTGGCGCCGCTGCTCCTCGAGCCACGCTTGCAACGCGTCGACGTCCGCGCGCAGCTCCTCGCGGCGGCCCTCGAGGTCGTGGACGGCAGCGCTGGCTGCCTCCTGGGCCTCGGAGCGGACCCGGTCCGCCTCGGACTCGCTGTCACGCAGGATCGAAGCCGCCTTGGTGCGAGCCTCCTCGATGGTCGCGTCCGCTGTGCGCTGGGCCATCAGCAGGATCGAGGACGCCCGCTCCACGTCTGCCGCCGAGTCCGCCGGGGCGGGAGCGACAGAGATCTGGTTGGACCCTGTGGCCCGCAGCACCTCCAGCTCCTGCTCTGCCGCCGCCTGCGCGCGCTGAGCAGCTGCCACGCGGGCGTCGGCCTCCTCGGCGGTGATGGTCGCCTGACGGAGCTTCTCCTGGAGCTGGGCGACGGCCGCGCTCACCTTCTCGAGGAAGTTGTCGACCTCCTCGGGGTCGTATCCCCGGCGACGCTCGGAGAAGCGGACATCTGTGAGCAGGCGAGGGGTTCCGTCCATGGCTCCGATCGTAGCGACCACGACGGACCCTCACCGGCAAGGTGTCGTCCGTCCACGCCCCGGCCCCACCCGGGTCCGGCGAACGACCCGATCAACCGCAGATGTAGAGCACCAGCAGCTGGATCGCGATGAGCAGGACGATGGGCGAGAGATCCAGCCCTGCGCCTCCGAGGCGCACAGGCGGGAGCAGCGACCTGATCGGGCTCAGCACCGGCTCGGTGAGCGAGTAGAGCACCCTTTGCACGGTCGCAAGCGGTCCGGGGCCCGACACCGGGAACCACGAGATGACCACGCGACCCAACACCACGATCACGTACAGCTGGAGCAGAGAGCAGACGATCGACACCTGGCCTGGCCGCTCCGGCTATCAGGCGTCGTGCAGGCCGCGCTCTTGCAAGCGGCGCCGCTCGTCGGCAGAGACCTCGACGTTGGCCGGGGTCAGCAGGTACACCTGGTGGGCGACCTTCTCCATGTGGCCACCCAGCCCGTAGCAGAGGCCGCTGGAGAAGTCGATGAGCCTGCGGGCGAGGTCGCGCTCGGCTCCCTGCAGGTTGAGGATCACCGGCTGGCTCACCTTGAACCGATCGGCCACGTCCTGGGCCTGGTTGAACGACGAGGGCGAGACCACGTGGGGCTTGGTGCTCGCCGAGGCGGGCACGGGCCGCACCACGGGCCGCGGCGTGGGGGCCTCGCGGGGGGGCTCGCCGGATGTCGGAGACGGGATCGTGCGAACCGCCGAGGGCTCGGGATCGCCCATGGACGGTGGAGGGCCGGCCATCTGGCTCCTGGCACCCCGTGGGCGTCCGGCCACAGTGCGCGCCGGCGGCGCCGGCTCGCGAGCAGCCTGAGGCGCCCCCGCGACGATCCTGTCGTCGTAGGGGTCTTCCTCGTACTCCTCGTCGGGGCCGAGCCCGAGGTAGAGCATGGCTCTACGCCACATCGAAGCCATCCGATCCTCCTGGGGACTGCCACCAGCACCGCGCCGGCCGCTCGCCTCCCTGACTTTGGCGCCAGGCTAGTGGTCTTGGACGCCGAGAGGATAGGTGATCGGAGCCATCCACACCGCCAGGGCGTGCCTGGCGCGGTCCTGGCGTGCCCGGTGCGAGTACCACCTGCCCCTGGGGTCGCAGGCCGTGCAGGCTCGCTCCACCGGCACCTCCGAGACGCCCGAGCGGGCCATGCCTGCGCTCACCGCCGCCGGCACGTCGAGCGCCGCAGAACCGTCGGCCGTCGTTCCGACCACCGCCGGTCCCAGGCGTTCGCGCACCAGCTCGAGCTCGTCGGGGCCGAACTCGTAGCACTCCGGGCCTATGCACGAGAACAGCGCGCCGAACACCTGCTCGGCCCCGAGGTCTCTCATCGCAGACACCGCTGCGGGTATCACACCGGCCGCGAGCCCTCGCCATCCCGCGTGCACCGCCGCCACGACGCCCTGCGGGCTGATCAGGGCGATGGGCCCGCAGTCCGCTGCGCGCACGCTGACCACGGTCCCCGCCAAGGTGGTGACCAGTGCGTCGCCCTCCGCCCCGTGGGCCCCCAGAGCGCTCTCGGCGTCGGTCACCCGGACCACACCGGCTCCGTGGACCTGGGTCAGCGAGATCCACGGCAGGTCCACCAGACCTCTCTGGGCACGTTCCAGCTCCACTGGATCGTGCCCCAGTCGGAAGTCGCCGTCCGAGGTGGTGCTCAGCGTGGCCGTGGCGACGCCACGCTCTGTCGTCACCTGCCAGCGCATCACGGACCCCGATCGAGCGGACCGAGCAAGCAGAGCGAGCTAGCTGAGCGAAGGCTGCTATCGCAGGAAGCTCGGGACGTCGAACTCGTCGTCGCCCGCGGTGAAGCCGAGCTCCTCGTCGTCGTCGCCGGAGTCGTCGCCGGCGAAGACGTCGGTGATGGGCGTGAGGTCGTCGTCCTCTCCCCCGCGTCCCTTGCGGTCGGTGTCCCAGCGGTCGAAGCCGGCGGCGATCACCGTGACCCTCACCTCGTCGCCCATCTCGTCGTCGATGACCGTGCCGAAGATGATGTTGGCGTCGGGGTGGGCGACGGAGTGGATCACCTCGGCGGCCTCGTTCACCTCGAACAGGCCGAGGTCTGTGCCTCCGGTGATGGTGAGGAGGATGCCACGTGCGCCCTCGATGCTGGCCTCCAGCAGCGGGCTGGATATCGCCGCCCGAGCGGCGTTGAGGGCCCTGCCCTCCCCGGACCCGAAGCCGATGCCCATCAGGGCGGAACCGGCGTCGCTCATGATCATCTTGACGTCGGCGAAGTCGGTGTTGATCAGACCCGGCGTGGTGATGAGGTCGGTGATGCCCTGCACGCCTTGCAGGAGGACCTCGTCGGCCATCTTGAACGCGCTCAGCACCGACGTCTTGTCGTTGGAGACGGTGAGGAGCCGGTCGTTGGGGATGACGATGAGCGTGTCGACCTTGTCCTTGAGCCTCTGTATTCCGTGCTCGGCCTGGACCGCGCGCCGGCGGCCCTCGAACCCGAACGGGCGCGTGACGACACCGATGGTGAGCGCCCCCAGGCCCTTGGCGATCTCGGCGATCACCGGAGCCGCACCGGTACCGGTGCCTCCGCCCTTCCCCGCCGTGATGAAGACC
>CAZHBH010000063.1:0-12181 GCA_964530525.1 uncultured Rhabdothermincola sp.
CCGCCACGAGCCTCGCCATCCACGCCGGCATCAACTCCGCCGACGCCGTCTGCGGTGCTCGGCTCGGCAAGCGCGCCGCCGGCGAGGACCACGACCAGGTCCTCGCTCTCCTCCGCCAGGCTGGCCCGGACGGCGCCGAGGTCGAGCGCGACCTACGCCGGCTCCTTCCGCTCAAGACGAAGGCCGAGTACGAGCCCGACGACATCGCGCCACCCGTCGCAGCCAAGGCGGTCGAGCGGGCCCAACGGTGCGCCGCCGTCGCCCGACGGGTGGCCGCCACGATGAGGTAGCAGGCCTCAGCTGCTCGCGTCGTCTCCGTCGAGATCGAACGCCGCCGTGACCACCTCGATTGTCCGTTCGTCGCGCAGCTTGCACACGGTGACCTGGGACGCGAACAGGCCTCTTTCAGCGATCGCATCAGGCACATCCCTTTCTGCAAGCCAACGGACGGGGACCGCGTACTCCGTGACGTCCTCGTCCTCGGATGCCGCACGGTCGCGAACCTCTGGGTCGATCTCGGGCTGGTCGACGACCCGGGCCTCAGTCCCGTTCGACGTCACGACCAAGTCGCGCAGCGGAATCATCTCGCCGACGACCTCGCCTACGCCGACGTACCCCGCGCCGCCGACGTAGGCGAAGACTCGCTTGCCGGGCGTCAGGTTCCGAAGGGGCTTCGTGTACCACGCTCCGCCACCTGCTCCGACGAATCCGTAGGTCCGGCCGGTCGTCCAGTGATGAGCTCCGCGGTCAACGTTGCCAAGGACGACGTAGAAGTCCCGCCCGTTCCACGGACGTACCTTCGCCGTGCTCCGAGGACGCGACTGCCGGGACTCGGCCTCCTCCGGCGGGATCAGCCAGGTGCGTGCCAGATACTCCGCCTCGCCGTCCGCAAAGTGCCGGAAGAAGACAGCGTTGATCGGGACGTTGTACTGCTCCGCCAAGTACGACACGATCCGATCCGATGCGGCATCCAGCTCAGACGCGACGATCATCAGCTGCTGGTCGGAGTTGAAGAGATCCGGCACGGGTACGCCGAACCGGTCTGCGAACGCGTCGTCGAACGAGCCGTCCTGCTGCTCGGCGTAGATCGCTGAGACCTGCTCGAGTGTCAGCGACTGGACCCAGGAGCCGTAGTCGAGCGCCTGAGCGACGACGTCACGGGGAGTACGCCCTCGCTTCAGCTCGAGCACGTGGAGGTGAGCCTCCTCGTCGATGGCGAGGACGTCGAGGTTGCCGCCGTAGTCGGTTCGCACCTGCCTTCCCACGACGAGGAGGTCCATCCCGGTGAGCGCTGGATCAGCGACGACCATGTCCTCGAGACGACTCTCGAGCTCGAGTGACTTCGTGGCCAGCGGAACCGGGCCGCTGTCGGTCATCCGCCAGATGGCCATCTCCAGACTCACGAGCTCACCTTCCTGCTGGTCACGCCGAGACGGTACGCAAGAGCCGTGACGGGTGCGTCGTTACCCTGTCGGGCGCCGGGGCCCGATGACGGGACCGCACGGCAGCCCCTGAGCTAGAGAGGCCGCCGCCTGAGATCAGGGCGACCTAGAAGGGCAAACCCAGGATGATCGGGATAGACAGACCTCGCCTCGATGTCGAACCAGCGACGCAGCTCTTCCCGGATCTGTGCTTTCGACGCGGCCGGGACCCTGACGGTAAAGCTCGGATTGTCGGGTGGACGACCGGCGCCGGGCTCTAGCTTGTGGAACCTGACGGCAACGGACGTGCAGGCGCGCACGTCGGCGATGCTCCAAGCGCCCGCTCCGTTCCCAGGTGCCTTTGGCCATGAACCACCGCCGGTCGCGGGAACACCACCGAAGAGAAACCCCCCGCCCTGCGCTGCGAACCGGGCTTCGATCGGAGCCGGTCGCCAGGCCCACACCGAAGTCCGCCAGCCATCGACCCGGCCGTGGCTGGAACTCCAAGGACGAGCGAACGCTTCCTCCCACTGGCGCTCTCCAGACGATCGCTCGTTGATGAGCCTCGTCGATACGTCGAAGACGAAGAGCCGGCCGTCACGATCCTCGTGCACGGTCTCGCCGACATCGTCACGCTGTTCCTCGACGGCGAAGTACAGGGCAACCAGCGGATTGAACGTGATGTCCAGCAGTCGAGTCGGGCTTCCGAAGTGCTGGAGCATCGCGAGCTCGTAGAGGATCGGCAGGTGGGCGCGCTCGAGGTAGTGGAGGCCCCACCGATGAGCATCGACCAGGACGTCGCCCTCGAGCTTTGCGAGGTGTGACTCCTCGGTCCGTGTCGGCCAGGTCCAGATCATTCGTCGGTAGAGCGCGCTGTGCAGAGGCCAGTCCGCGTTCACGACCCCTCGCCACGCGTACTGGACGTTGCGGTTCGACCATCGAGAGAAGGTCCTGTCGATGAGGTCGAGGAAGTCCTTGAGGGACTCGACCGGGTCCGGCTCCCACGGCTCGAAGAACTCGGCGGGTTCAACCACGGTCACCACTCCGGCAGCCTGGGCCGCGCATGTGCCCGCCGTGGGAGGTCCGAGCCGTCATCAGGCGACCTCGGCGTTGTGGCGGATGTCGGTGACCACCTGAAGCATGCGGTCGACGTCGTTCGACTCGAAGAGGGCATCAGGTCCGGTCGGGCTCAGGTCGGTGAAGGGCGACTCGTAGAAGCGTCGGGCTTCGATCACACCGTGCTCGGTGAGGTGGTCGATGACCAAGTTGACGAACTCGATCTGGTTGGCGGTGTACCGCTTGTCGTCGAGGAAGCCGGCGAAGGCCTCCTTGGCGGCAGCACGGTCGAGCCCGACGAGACCCCGGATGAACAGCCCCAGGCTGCCGGTCTCCTCGACCGCGCGGTCGATGTCGCTCTCGGTGCCGACACGGGTCTCGACGAGGATCCGTTGCAGCTCGGCCAGGTCGGCGGCGGTGATGGGGCGGTTCCGGTGGAGCTTCTCCACCGCGACGTGGTCCTTGTGCTCGTGCAGGAACTGGCGGGTCTTCCGTCGGAAGCGTTCGAGGTCATCCACCGGGACCAGACCGGCGAACGCGACTTCGGTGGCCTCGCCGATCGTGTCGGAGAAGTTGGTGTAGACGATCTTCCGCTTGCCCTTCTCGATGAATGGCACGAGCAGGCGTAGCCGGCGACGGAGCTGTTCGAGCATGCGGAACGTGACGTCGGTCCACCACTCCTCGGTCTGGACCTCGGCAATGAACGACAACTCCCGGGCGACGGCTGGGATCGTCGGGTAGTCCTCGAGAAGCTGGGCGATGCCCTGGACCTGCTGCCGGAGTCGGGGGAAGCCGGGCTCGGTGCGGAGTAGCGCGAGCTGCAGCCGCAGGGCGAGGAGGTCGAATCGCTTGGTCTCCTCGGGCTCAGGGGCGAGGCTCGAGGGCAAGCCGGCGACGCTGTGTGCGAGCTCGCTGGCCTGGCCAACGTCGAGGTCGTCCCATGCCGTGGCATCGGTGAACTGCTCGACAAGGCGGCGATGGGGACGGACGACCACGTTGTCGACGGGCATCGCGGCCACCTCGACACGAAGCAGCTCGGCGATCGAGCGCCGCTCGTCGATGTAGCTACCACCGGTGAGGGTGGTGAGCAGCTCCAGGCGCGACGTGAAGAGCTGGGCTCCGATCGACGGGCTGACGGATCCCTCGGTGAGGTCCGGGTTCTGGTTGAAGAACTCCAGGTTCTGGCAGTAGTCGAAGAGGTAGAAGAACGCCTTGTCCTCGCCCGGCCCGAACAGATCGGGGCACAGCCGGGTGCCGCGCCCGATCATCTGCCAGAACTTCGTCTTCGACCGCACCAACTTGAAGAACACGAGGTTGACCACCTCGGGCACGTCGATACCGGTATCGAGCATGTCGACGGAGATGGCGATGTGCGGGTTCTTCTCCGGCGTGGAGAACTTGTCGATCAGGTCTTGGGCGTACTCGGTGCCGTGGGTGATCACCCGGGCGAACTCGCCACGGAGGTGCGGGTAGTTGACGTTGAACCGCTCCTCGATGAAGTCGGCGTGGGCCTGGTTCTTGGCGAAGATGATCGTCTTGCCCAGACGATCGCCTCCTGCGACCTTCAGGCCGTGGGTCATCAGGTGAGCGAGGACCTTGTCGACGGTGTCTGCGTTGAAGAGCCACCTGTTGACAGCCTCGGCACCGACCTCGTCGGGTGCCGGGCCACCCTCCTCGTCCCAGTCGAGCTCGTCCCAGGCGTCCTTCTCCTCGTCCGAGAGGTCGTCGTAGCGGATGCCTTCCCGCTGGAAGCGCAGCGGCACTGAGACCGCCTTCGGGGGTACGAGGAATCCGTCGGCCACCGCTTCTTCGAGGCCGTAGGCGTCGGTGGGCACACCAGGTTCGAGATCGAACAGGTCGTAGGTGTTCCGGTCGACCTCGTCCCTGGGGGTGGCGGTGAGACCGACGAGGAGTGAGTCGAAGTAGTCGAAGATCGCCCGGTACTTCTGGAAGACCGACCGGTGCGCCTCGTCGATGACGATCAGGTCGAAGTGGCCAGGACCGAAGCGGCGGCGCCCTTCGCGCACCTCGTTGATGAGGTTCAGCATCGTGGGGTACGTCGACACATACACTCGGCCCTCCTCGTGGCGGTCGGTCACGAGGTTGACGGGTGACGAGTCCGGCAGGAACGCCTTGAACACTCCAGTCGCCTGGTTTACGAGTGCTGTGCGGTCGGCCAGGAAGAGGATCCGCTTGGCCCAGTTCGCCCGGATCAGCAGGTCGGCCAAGGCAACCACCGTGCGGGTCTTGCCCGCGCCGGTGGCCATCACGACCAGCCCCTTGCGGGCGTGGTCGACCTCGAAGGTCTCGCCGAGGCGGCGGATCGCCCGGGTCTGGTAGTAGCGCTCGACGATGGACGAGTCGATCTCGGTGTCCGCGAGCGACGCGCGAGTCGTGCGGCGCCTGATGAGCAGCTCCAGCTCGTCCTTCTCGTAGAACCCCTGGACACGCCGCGGCGGGTAGAACGCGTCGTCCCAGATCCAGTGCTCGTAGCCGTTCGAGTAGAAGATCACCGGTCGCTGGCCGTAGGCCCGCTCCAGGCAATCGGCATAGAGCTTCGCCTGCTGCTGACCCACGCGGGCGTCCCGCTTGGTCCTCTTCGCCTCCACCACCGCAAGGGGCTTCCCGTCATCCCCCCACAAGACGTAGTCGACGAAACCGTTGCCGTCGCCGTTGGGCATCCCCGTGACGGGGAACTCCCGGTCCCTCGGCTGGTCGAGCTTCCAGCCGACCTCGCCCAGCAGCAGGTCGATGAAGAAGTCGCGGGTCTCGGCCTCGGAGTAGTCGTGGTCATCGGGCGTTGCCGCCGCCCTGGCTCTGGCCGTCGCGACTTCGGCACGGAGCTGTTCGAGCTCTGCTTCGAGCTTCGCCTTGTCACCCAGCTCGTCCTGCAGACGCTTCCGCGCGAGCGACACCTCTTCGAGCTCCTGCTGCAGCTCCTGGACCTGCTCGGGCGTGCTCGTCTGCGGCGGCGCGGGCTGCGGGAGCGACCGAGGATCGAAGGTGAGATCCGCAGGCGGCCCCTGTCCCCGAGAGTAGGTGCGGGCGAACCAGAAGCAGAACTGAAACAGGTGCGACACCGCGGCGACCGAGTCGTGCTGCGTCAGCGGTTGAGGCTTGTGTGCAGCATGGTTGCCGAGGCGGATCACCTCCTTGGCGAACCGATAGACCCTCTCGCCGATCAGCTCCTTGAAGGCCGGCTCGTTCAACCGCGCCGACACGCTCTTGTCCCACGGCTCCGGAAGCGCGCGGTCGTGGTTGTACGCCCAACCGATCGCCTGCTCGATCGTCCAGCGAGCGTGGAAGCACGCCGTGCGCGGATCCGACATCGCCGCTTCCGCCGCCTTCGTGGCCCCCTCATGAACCTGCGGGAACTCTGCCAGCAGGAAGTCGAACGGTGGAGTCACAGCTCCCCCCGGAACGCACGGTGCTGCAGCGATGCGAAGAGCTCACCCGACTGGGAGGCGTGCTTCGTCGCCAGACGAGAGGCAGCCTCCAATTCCCCGAGGGCCCGCACGAACTCGGTCTGGAGCTCCATGGGAGGAAGTGTGACCTTCGCGCTCTTGATCAAGCCCATGTTCAGGCCGGGCATCACCGCCCCCCGCGCGGTAGCGCCGAGCTGACTACGCAGATCGGCGTGAAAACGAAACGCTGCCCACAGGTACCACGGTGAGCACCTGGACTGGTCGAGGGTGATGCAGCAGAGATGCTTCGTGTTGATCGCGCACGGGATGTCGTCGGGCACGACCGCAACTCGCCCGCATGTCGCCATGATCGTGACCAAGACATCACCGGGCCGAACCTGGTACCGGCGAAGCTGTTCGAACTTCTTCTCCGTGATGAAGCGGGGGCGCCCCCAGGCAAAGCGGTCTTGAACTGCGTTGTCGATGCCGAGGACCGCAACGCCTTCGTCGACGAACTCGGAGTGAAGGAGCTGGCTTCCGAACGGACCCGTCCGGATCGCGTGGCGATCGTCCGACGCCATTGACTCGATCGTGACAGTCGGCCAGCTCGGATCCAGCACGCCGAACATGTCGAGGAAGATCGACTCGGTGAGCGAATCGATCAGCGCGAGCGACTGACGGCGCTTGTTTCGCAACTCGACCGCCGCATCAAGGATTCCTGCGATCCGCCGCTGGTCTTCGAGCGGCGGCAACGGCAGGGTCACCTCTGCGAGAACCTTGGGACTGAGACGAGGCAGATTCGCCCCTGTGGCGAGCGATGCCGCCTTTGCGACCTGAGCGGGCTGGCGAAGGAAGTGGAGCAGATACCTCTTGTCGAGCTCGGGGCCTGGACGGATCGGAAGGATGTCCGTCGAGCACACGCCGGCAAATGCCGGAGCCGCGATCTTGGAGAGGTACGGCCGCAGCTTGCCGTAAAGCACGTGCTCCGGGCCGAAGGTGAACTTCTGGCTGGCGAGGTCGCCGCGAGCGACGGGGGACGGATTCTTGAAGTCGCCATCGGAGGTGATGTTCTCCAGTCCGACGTAGATCGTTCCGGGCTCGATCGCGTCTGGTACTACCGCCGATCGCTCGATGGTGGCGACCGCATCAAGAGCCACCTCCGGCCAAGCGGTCGTCACAGCATCGCCTCGAGGTCGGCGAGGCCTTGGCGGATGTCGTCCTCGATCGCTGCCAGCTCCTTGAGGATCTCCCGCGGGTCGCGATGTTCGACCTCGGCGTGGACGATCTCCTTGTAGCGGTTGATGCTCAGGTCGTAGTCGGCGGCGGCGATGTCGGTCTTGGGCACGCAGAAGCTCTGATCGGTGCGGGCCCGGTCCCGCTCGACGCCGGCACGCTCCGCCCAGTGAGCGAGGACGTCGGGGAGGTTGTTCTTGGCGTGCTCGTCGTCACTGAGCCGCTCAGCCGGAACGGCTCCGAGCTTCTCGACCGGGAGGAGCGGGGTGCGCTTGTCGTCGAGGCTGAACCCGTCGGCTGTGAGGTCGTAGAACCACACGTCGTCGGTTCCACCCGAGTTCGTCTTCGTGAACAACAGGATCGCCGTCGACACGCCGGCGTAGGGGCGGAAGGCGCCGCTGGGGAGGGAGACGATCCCGTCGAGGCGCTGATCCTCGACGAGGATCCGGCGCAGCTCCTTGTGTGCCTTCGTGGAGCCGAACAGCACGCCGTCAGGGACGATCACCGCCGCCCGGCCACCCGGCTTTAGTAGCCGGAGGAACAGTGCGAGGAAGAGGAGCTCCGTCTTCTTCGTCTTGACCACCTGCTGGAGATCCTTAGCGACGTTCTCGTAGTCGAGCGACCCTGCGAAGGGCGGGTTGGCCAGAACGACCGAATACGCCTCTTCCACGCCGGCGTGGTCCTGAGAGAGGGAATCGCGGTAGCGGACATCGGGCTGCTCGACGCCGTGGAGGAGCATGTTCATGCTGCCGATGCGCAGCATGGTGTTGTCGAAGTCGAACCCGTTGAACATCTCGTGGTGGAAGTGCCGGTTCAGCCGCTCGTCGCGGAGCGCCTCGGGATGGTGGTGACGCACGTACTCCCCAGCGGCGACGAGGAACCCACAGGTGCCGCAGGCGGGATCGCAGATGACGTCGGTGGGGGTGGGCGCCACCATCTCCACCATGAGCTGGATGATGTGGCGCGGGGTGCGGAACTGTCCGTTCTGTCCGGCCGAGGCGATCTTCGAGAGCATGTACTCGTAGACGTCGCCCTTGGTGTCGCGGTCGACCATCGGGATCTCGTCGAGCCCGTCGACGGCCTTCCGTAGAAGCGCCGCGTTCGGGATGGTGTAGCGGGCGTCCTTCATGTGGGTGGCGTAGGTGGAGCCCTCGCCCCCGAGGGTTCGCAGGAAGGGGAAGACGTGCTCGCCCACCACCTCGTGCATCTCGGCGGGGGCGAGGTGCTTGAACCTCGACCAGCGCAGATCGCCGTACGGACGGCCGTCCGGGTGTCCTTCGTGAGCGAGCCCGTCGTAGCCGTCTGGGAAGATCGTGCGGGCCATCGGCTCACCGAGCCGTCCCGCCTTGTTCTCCTCGAGGGTGTGCAGATCGTCGAGTCGCTTGATGAAGAGCAGGTAGGTGATCTGCTCCATCACCTCGAGCGGGTTCGAGATCCCTCCCGACCAGAACGCGTCCCAAATGCGGTCGACCTTCGATTTCAACTCACCGGTGATCATCGGGTTCCTCCAGCGGCTCCCACCGCAACGAGACGCGGGTTCTGCCGTCGGCAGGTACTCCATCGTCGTGACATGAACGTAGTGATTGACCTCGGGAGAGGCTGCCGTGCCTCCGTCATCCGGCCGCCTCCGAGTAGGCGAGCCGGAGCTCTGCGGTCCGAAGCTCGTCGATCGCACCTCGGAGCCGCTCCTGCGAGGCCGCGAGCCCGTCGAAACGCTCCAACAGGCGAGCGCCGTGTTCCTGGGCTTCCGGCGACGGAACGTCGAGTTCGAAGTCGACCAGATCCTTGACCGACAACGACCTGAGCGTGCTCCCCTTCGAGTACCGTTCGGCGAGGCGGGCGAACGCATCAGTGCGGCTCCAGAGCAGCAGCCACGCCGGAACCACCGGACCCCCGGGCAAGGCCCGGATCACGATGGCGTGGAGACCAGAGACCTCCTCGCCCTCTCCGAGGAGCCTCGACGAGAATCCGTTGTGCGTCGTCGCGAGCACCAGATCTCCCACCTCACCCGACGCCTCGCCGCCCTGACCCTTGTCGCCTCTCGGTCGAAAGACGTCGGCCACCTCCCCGAGCCGCATGCGGGTTGAGGTGGTGGCGCTCGGGGCGTTGTCGTCCGCACCCTCGAGTGCGCCGAGTGCGTGCTGCACCTCCCGGGCGGCCGCCTCTGCGTCGGATCGGGCCGACCGCTGCATCTCTCGAAGGTCCTCCAAGTCGACCGTGAGCTCCTCGCTGAGGTAGCGCCGCGGCGTGAGGTCGACGGAGTTGTCGATGAGCGTGTCCAGGTCGACCGCGACTGAGGCGAGCGAGCCGGTCGACTCGGCCACGCCGTCTGTGCGCCACCTCCGCACGACTCGCGCCAGCTCATCCATCGCCTCCTCGCTCAGCTCATGAGTGGAGCGTCCGGGGGTGCCGAGCTCCGAAGCATCTATGAGAAGGATCAGCCGCAGGGCATCGCTCGACGGTGGCGCAGCCCTGAAGAGCCAGATCGTGAGCGGGATGGAGGTGTTGCGTCGCAGACGAGGAGGGAGGTGGATGACCGCCTCGATCACGCCCGCACGCACCAGGGCCTCTCGTATCGCCGCCTCCCGTCCGATGCGGAAGCAGCTGCCCGGGGGAAGGACGACTGCCGCCCTTCCCCCGGGCTTCAACAACGACAGGGCCAGCTGAACCCAAGCCAGATCTGCTGAGTTTGGCGGAGGCGATCCATAGGCCCAACGAGGGCTGCGGTAGAGGTCGGCATCACCCCAGTTGCCCAACCCGTACGGAGGATCGCACAGCACCACATCGGCAGCCGGCCACTCGGACGGGTCGCGCCGAAGACTGTCGAGTCTCTCGATCTCGGCGTCGATGCCGTACAGGAAGAAGCGCGCTCGGGCGTACCTGGCCGCCGTCTGATTGATGTCGGCGCCCAAGAACCGTGCACTGCTGTCGGGCGCGTGGTCCCGCACTGCAGCCATGAGGAGCAAACCACCGGTACCGCATGCGGGGTCGACGACGGTGGCGCCAGGTTCGACCTTGCCCACGAGTTCCGCCACGAGGTGCGAAAGCTCGTCAGGGGTGGTCCACTCGCCTGAGGTACGCGCCACCTCCACGACGTTCTGCTGCGCTTCCTCGAACAGGGCGAATCGTGGGGTGATGTCGTCGGCAGCCGCCTCCAGTTCCGCCGCGAACGACCGCACGAGCAGTGGATCCGGGAAGGGCTCCGGGGCCAGGTGGTCGAGCAGGTCCACGAGTCGAGGGTTGGCGGCTTCGATGGCCTTCGCCGCCGAACGCAATCGCTTGGCTAGGACAGTGTTGGAGGACTCGCGGACCGTCGTCCACCGATGCTCGGTCGGCACGTCGACCACGGCGCTCGAGTGGTCGAACAGCGTGCCGCTATCGGCTGCTTGCGCGCAGGCCTCTAGGTAGCAGAGCCATGAGCTCGTGAACTCGAACAGCATCGAGCTGGTCGACTCGAACAGCGTCTCGCCCGGCCAGCTGGCGCGCAATGCCTCGGCCACGCGCCAGACCAGCGTTCCGTGCGGGATGGGCTGGTCGATCTTGCCCCGGGAGAGAAGCCACTCTTCGATCGCTCGAAGGTCGAACAACACCCCGGAGTCGGACTGGACCCGGGGTTCGGGGAAGTCGTCGTAGCGCTTGCGCCAGTTGCTCACAGCCGGCCGGGACACACCGGCGATCTCGGCGATCTCGGGGATGCCGATGAGGATGGAGTCGACTACCATCTCAGGCGGCCTCGGCCAGGGCGACAGCGCTCGTCGGTTCGGTCGGCCAGCCGTTCGGATCGAGGGCCAGCACCCGGCTGCCCGCCGCGAGTTGGAGGGTGCGGGCAAGCGACTCAGGTCGAGCGACTACGAGTGTGGCCAGGCTGAGCCCGCCGACCCCGGCGACTGCATGGCTGAAGATGCCGTCACCGGAGGCAACCACCACGGCCTCGAACCTCTCGCGGAGGTCGTACTCCCCCAGCACCTCGAGCAGAGCCAGATCGGCCCCGTCCGGGCCAGATCGAACCACCAGCCGGGCTCCGTCTTAGGCCAGGCCGACCTCGAGAGCGCAACCGTGGTTGCAGGCGACAACAACCAAGTCGTGTTCGCCAACGACCACGTGTGACTCGTAGGCGCCCCGCGCCCGCCGAACGCTGTCGGCATCTGGGCGGGGATCGCCGAGAAGGTTCTCGACGTCGGTGAGGTGGAGAGTTCGGAGTGGATGCCGCTGTGGCATAACCACAGTGAACACCACGCTTCTTGTGATGTCAACTCACAATCCCAGCTTCTGGAGGTCATGGATCACCCGATTCCAGGTGTTGAATCGATTGCCATCGACTGGGCAGCGCTTCGTTCGATGCCGGCCGCGAGCGCGTCGATCGCATCTCGTGTGACTTCGGGGGCGTGGGCGACGTCGTCGCGGCCGGTGTCGACGGCGAGGTAGAGGTCGTTGCGCTGTCGGCCTCGGCTCATGGCGGTGTAGATCGACTCTCTCGGCATGGTCTCGTCGACGAAGACGAGGGCGTGGTCGCAGGTGGCGCCCTGGGCCTTGTGGATGGTCATGGCGTAGCCGTGGGCCAGGTTGCCCTCCTCGGCGTATGCGAACGGCACCCGCCTGCTGGTCCCGTCGGGGACGGCGACGTGGAGCTGGCGGCGCTTCTCGTCGATGGCGGCGATGGTGCCGCGCGTGCCGTTGAGCATGCCGGTGCGGTAGTCGTTGGCCAGGCCGAGGACCTGGTCGCCGACGGCGAAGTCGCGCTCCCCGATCCGCACCTGGGCACCGGTCAACCTCCCGGCGTTGAGCATGCGTTGGCGGGCGCGGGCGTTGAGGTCGCGGACGGCCTCGTGGTGTGCGGCGAGCATGAGGGCGTCACTGCCGTCGCCGATGGTGGTCCACCAGCGGTCCACCATGTCGTCCCGGGCCCGCCTCGGGTCGGGGTCGTGGTGGATGCGGTCGTGGGCCTGGTAGGCGGCGAGCGCTTCGGGGGCGTGGCCGAGACGGAGGTCGGCGAGGGCCTGGCGCTCCCAGCACTGTCACCGAAGATGGTGCGCAACATCCACAACATGCTGCGCAAGGCGCTCGCCG
>CAZHBH010000064.1:0-12127 GCA_964530525.1 uncultured Rhabdothermincola sp.
TCACCTCTTCGCCCTCGAAGGCCGAGAGCTCCGGGCTGATGGTGAGTGACACGTCGGGTGCCGGGGCGGCCACGACGGTGTGCTCGACCGTGTTGGATGTGGAGCCCTGTGCCCGTGCATCGTCGGCGGGGATGAACTCGACCGTGAGGTCGTGGGTGCCCACATCGAGACCGAAGGCCAAGATGCTGGCGCTGTTGGACGAGTTGGTCAGCGCCGTGGTGCCGATCTCCTCGCCGTCGTCATAGAACACCAGCGTGCCCTCGCCCACGGGGTTGGGATCCACCGTGGCGGTCAGGGAGACCGCCTGTCCCAGCGAGCTCGATCCCTCAGGCGACACCGAGAGCGACGTCGACGTCGTGAGGGCAGACGACACCACCCTCATCGTGTAGCGAGGTGACACCGAGTCGATGAAGTTCGCATCCGACGAGGTGAAGACGCCCCAGACCTCGTATATGCCTGCCGGCAGTGAAGCCGTGGGAGCCGCGTTGTTCAAGCGGGCGAACCCACGGTTGGCGGCTGAGGTGGAGGTGCCGACAGCGGCAGTCCCCAAACTGGTGATGGCCAGCGTGTCCATGTTCTGGGCGACGTACTGCACCGACCCAGGGGCGTTGAACGAGACACCACCGTTGATCTGAGCCCAGGCCACACCCTGCAGGGCCGGCGTCGGGTTCGACCAACCGCGCGGGTTGTTGTCGGTGCCCACGGCACGGATGTTGTCGATCTGCGTGGCCGTGACCATGGGGACGCCCTGCTGGCCTGGCGCCACCACCTCGAAGGTCATCGTGACGGGTTCCGACACGGCGAAGCCCAGGTTGGACATGTCCCCCGGGAAGGCCAGGGCAGCCAAGCCCGAGCCCTCGAGCCGAACCGGGTCGTACCACATGGTGAGCTCGTAGGTACCCAGCTCGTTGCTATCGAACGGTGTGGTGAGGAAGCTGAATCCACCGTTCGAACCGACTGCCACGAAGTCCACGGGACCGCCGTTCACCTGGTAGTAGACGCCACCGCCCGTGGGGAAGGGGGCCTGGAGCCCCTCGGGAAGGACCCGGCCGTAGATGTAGAGGTTCGAGCCCTGGGCGATCTGACCGCTACCCCGGGTGCTGTCGAAGAAGACCTCCACGGTGGTCGGGTGCACATCGCCGACGACCGTGTGGCTGACGGTGTCGGACTCGCTGTCGGCCCACCACCAGTTGGTGTCGTAGTCCGGCACCCACTCGGCTTGCAGAGAGTGCTCACCGGGGGCGATCGCGAACTCCAAGGTGATCTCTTCAGGCGTGGGAGGACCCACGTTGGTGGTCTCGCTGCTCACCCAGACGCCGGCCCTGTAGATCGATGCCCGGTCGGTCGTGCGGATCTCCTGCAGGGAGATGTCGGGCTCGTTTCGGTCGTAGATGTTCAGCGTCCCCGAGATGGGCACCGCCCCGTCCCACTCGTCGGGAGCTGGGTCGAAGCGAACCGTCAAGGCTGCGGGATCTCCTGCGGATGAGGTCTCGGCCACCTCCAGCTCGATCCCCAGAGGGGTCTTGCTGACGGGCCCGGTCACCGTGTGGCTGACCGGATCGGAGAGCTCCCCGAACCGGTTGTAGTCCTGGTAGCTGGTGCCTCCGGGAACGAAGCGGGCACGAAACTCGTGGGCACCCTGCGGGAACGGCTGGTTGGGTGCGCCACCGGAGATGAAGTTGCTCGGCTGGCTGGGAGCGCTGTAGGCACCGACCTTGAACTGCAGGTCCTGCGGGTCTGGGTTCCCCGCGTTGGCGGTGCCCACCAGCGTGTCGCCGTCGTAGAACTCGATGATGCCCGGGTTGCCGCTGGTGAAGTTGGCTCCGTCCACCCTCTTCACGGTGGCTTCCAACGTGATGGGCTGGCCGAAGGCGCTGCTGCCCGAGGGGCTCACGTCCAGGTCCACGACCTCGACTTCGGGCCCCGGGGCGAGCGACGAGGCTGACGTCAGATCGAAGCTCGTCGCACCACCTGCGAGGAGGCCGTTGATGGTGGAGGCATGGGAGAAGCCGTCTGCATCGACGCACGACCCCGGCCGCGTCGGCGAGACGAAGAACCCGGAGTCCGACAGCGTCAGGCCCCCACTCGTGCCTGCGCGGTCTCCCTCCATTCGGAGGTCCCAAGGTCCGACCACGCAGTCACCACCGAGGGTGACCTCGCCGGCGCCCAGATCCATACGCAGGGGCTGGAACGAGAGCGACAGGTCCATCCACGCGGCTGCGTCAGGACCGGCCTCGATCTCGCCGAACGTCTGGCCCACCGAGCTGAGGAATCCGGTGATGGTGTGGCCGTCCAACGGATCGCCGACGACGAGCGATATCTCCCGTGGCGGGTTGCTGGACCCTTGCTGTACCAGCTGGTCGAACATGCCGTCGAGGGACTGAGTGCCGTCGACGCCCGTCAGCCAGCTCGCCGCCCAGAACATGTAAGGGCTCCCAGCCGGGTTGGTGGCGCTGGCCCCGTTGAGGGTCAACGACCAGGTGTTGGTGGATGAGCTGCCGACGTTGCGGTGCAGGCGGCTCGACGAGGTGTACGGGGTGGCCGAGAACGGACGGCTCTCGGTGGAAGGCCTGTAGTTGACGTCGCCGACGTACCGGGCGCTCATCCGGTAGCCGCCGAAGTCGAGATCGCCTACGGCGAAGGAAGCCGATGCGATGGCCCCGGCTCCACTCAGAGGAGCCGACCCGGCGAGCTCGCCGTCGACGAAGAACTCCACCGATCCGGAGGGGGTCGTGACAGGAGCCCCTGCCGCGCTCACCGTGGCGGTGATCGTCGTAGAGGCAGCGGCGAGAGGTAGCTCCGTGTTGGTGTCGATGTAGGAAGACAGCGAAAGGTCGACCTTCGAGGCCACCCGGTTGGCCGGGTTGGTGACGGTCACGGCCACGGGATCGGAGGTGGAGGACTCGAAGCCCGACGAACCCATGTAGGTGGCCGTGATCGGGCGAGCGCCGATCGTGTTCAGCGGAGCGGTGAGCGTTGCCACGCCCTCCTCGTCCAGCTCGGCGAACCCCAACAGGGTCGGGCCGTCGTTGAAGCGCACCGCTCCGAAGGGAGCGTTGACCGTCGCCGTGAACGTGGCGTCGTAGCCGGCCGGCAAGTTCGTCGGGTCAATCGACAGATCGGTGGTGGTGGGGAGGCTCTCCCCTCCCGAGGTGATGGCCGTCTGGAACAGGAGCGGTGCGGGTGCGCCAGTGGCCGGCCAGCAGCGCACGTTGGCCACCTGGGCCGAGTTGGCCTTGAAGACGTAGCCGGAGGTCGGCTCGTTGGTTCCGGGGACACGCGACGAGACGTTCGTTCCCACGTTGCCTGTGGCCAGCACCGTCACGTCGACGGCGGGTAGCTGGAAGTAGGTGTTGTTCTCCGGCGGCGTCGGGTTCTTCGGTACGAGTGGGATGGACAGCACTATGCGGCCGGGGCTGTAGTCGGTGGTGTTCACCGTGACCGTGGGCGTGCCATCGAAGCCGTGACCGGTGTCCGGGACCACCTCGACGCTCTGCACCGAGGCGTTGGCGGGTAGCGAGTACATGAAGTTGATGTCGAACAAGAAGTTCACCGGCACCTGGCCGATGGGGCTCGGGTTGCTGTCGGGGAAGAAGCTCTCTTGGGGAGCTACCCGGTAGGTGAACTCGGAATCCGGAGCGACCGTGGCGGGCGCAGTCGTCTCGAAGGCCATGTGGTTCGACTCGGGTTGGCTGCCAGCGGGCGCACGACCTATGCAGTTGGTGTCGAAGCTGATGCTCGTCACGACACCGTCCGGTGGTCCCTGGGCACCTGCCGAAGGCGGCGGCACCGCCAGTGCGAGCAGCGAGCCCACCATGGCCAGCACCAGCAGCGCGACCGTGGCCGCTCGCCACCTCTTCCTCGCATGCGCGGACGCGGTCGCGCCGCGCGCACTACCTACCAACGATGAACTCATTGAACCCCCCTGGATTGCTTCTGACTGAACTGATCTGGAACTCGAACCCGACGAGGCCGCTGCGCGTCAGGCGGCCGCGTCGGCACCTCCGGACTCGGACGACCGAGCGGCAGAGATGCGCGCCATGGCCAGCGAGTGGCCTTCGGTGATGGCGTTGCGGATGGCGACCACCGCGGGACGGTCGTGGTCGCTGTTGCGGTAGGCGATGGAGATCGGGACCACCCATCCCGGCTGGTCGACGGGCAGCTCCACCAACCGCCCTGAAGCGAGCTCGGAAGCGATGGCGGCGCGCGACGAGACCTCGATCCCGGAACCGCCTCCGTTCGAGGGCACCGACAGGAGCTCGGCGAACGACAACGGGGTGCCGCGTCTCACGAGCTCGTGATCGGCAGGAGCAGCCCACACGACCGGGTCGGAGAAGAGCGGCTCCACGACCACCTCGGAGAGGTTCGGATCCGACGCACTCGACGACTCCTCAGCACCCGCATCGCCAGCAGCGTCTCCGGCACCGCTCTGATCGGAGCTGTCGGCCGACTCGTCGACGGCCTCCACGCTGCGGCGCGACCTGCGCCGGCGGGGTCGAGCGGGAGGAGGGGGCAGACCCTGGTCGCTGAACACGCCCACGGCCACGTCGAGGCCACCCTCCGCGATGGCTTCGATGACCTTCTCGGAGTCGTCGGTCACCGAGACCTTGGCGGTGGTCGAGCTGGTGATGTTCTCGAGGAAGCCCATCACGGCCGAGCTGACGCTCGACTGCACCTTCACCCGCACCAGGTCGTCGTCGTCGATGACGGCGAGGGCCTGGTCGAGGAGCGACATGCACTCCGTGGCGTACGGGAGGAAGCGGTAGCCCGCGGGGGTGGGCTGCATCCCGTAGGCGAGGCGCTCGAACAGTTGGACACCGAGGCGACCTTCGAGGCGCCGGATCCTCTCCGAGACGGACTGTTGGGTCACCCCGAGCTTGCCGGCGGCGCCGGTAACAGACCGCTCGTTCGCCACGAGGATGAACGAGCGCAGGTCTTCCATGCTCAGTGCCATCGACATCCCTCTTAGGGCTCATCCGATATCACTCGGCCAGTGAGTTACTGGCTCATGGTAACGCACCCCCAACTCTCAATCCAGTGGTTCACAACCTTTCCTCACTATCTGGTACCACCCTGTCTATTCCTCAGGTACACAGGGTGATTGCCTTAAATCGGGAATCTGACCAGGTCAATCCCTGTTTTGGCGGATCACCGGCCCACGCCGCTCATGCACCTTGGGCGTGCACAAGAATTTCTTCAGGGTGCACCGTTCTCGGCCATGCCGGGATCTAATCCAGCTTGCGGAGCCCGCAGCCGGAATGGCTCCCCCGTCCGGAGAGCGCTTGGCTGCGGAGGCATCTGAGGTCGGGAGCTCTGGCTCCCCGCATCGGTCGCTCGTAGAGGGGTCGGGGGGCCTGGGCCTCAGGCGCTCGGGCCGATGCCGAGGCGATCCCGGACCGCTCGCAGCACCTCTGCGGCCACCTCCTCGGCCGAAGCGGTCCCGTCGATCACCACCCAGGTGCCCATCTCCGACGCCGCCAGGGCGAGGAAGCCGTCTCGCACCCTCTCGTGGAACGCACGTCCCGCGGACTCGATCCGATCGAGGTTCTCGCCGAGGCGAGCGGCGCTCACGTCGAGCGGCACGTCGACGAGCACCGTGAGATCGGGCCAGAGCCCTCCCGTGGCCCACTCTGAGAGGTGTCGCACCTCTTCGATCGGTAGTCCCCGCCCGTAGCCCTGGTACGCCAACGACGAGCCCGCGTAGCGATCCGTGACCACGTTCCTCCCGGAGGCGAGCGCTGGCCGGATCACCGTGGAGACGTGCTGGGCCCGGTCAGCCGCCATCAAGAGGGCCTCGGCTCGAGCATCCACGCCTTCCACCGACGGATCCAGGAGAGCGGCACGCCACGAGGCACCGATCGCTGTACCCCCAGGCTCGCGGGTGAGCAGCGCATCGACCGTGGCTGCGAGCAGCGTCGCCTGGGTCGACTTGCCCGAGCCCTCCACACCCTCGAACGCTACGAACGCTCCCGGCACGCCCGGTCAGGCCTCGGCCGTCGTGGGGTCGCTGGCACCGCCGTCCACGACGGGGCCTGGTGCAGCCATCTCCCCGCTCGCAGTCGCCCGATCGGTCGCCCGCTGGCCGCTGCGCACCGAGCGCAGGGCGAGGAACCCGGCACCCACTATCACAAGGCCCGCCAGCCAGAGAGCGAGCCTCACCCCGGGCACCATGACGCCGAACGGTCCGAGCTCGATGCGCCCGCCCGCCAGCGACACCGACAGCTCGCCCAACGCCGCCGCGAGCAACGGGCCCAGCACCATCGAGACGAGCACGCAGATCCTCACCAGGGTGTTCAGGGCGCTGAAGACACGCCCACGCAGCTCGTCGCTGACCTCCTCGTGCAGGAGGGCGAAGCCCAACACGTAGACCGGGCCCACCGCTACTCCCATGACGAAGACCATGGAAGCCGCCATCGCCAGGCTCGATGAGGATGCTGCGAGTATGAGCGCTACGCCGGCAACGAAGAGCGCCAGCACGAAGACCTTCACCTTCGGGAGCCTGCGCTGCATGGCTGCCACCGTCACCGCCCCGGCGGCAACTCCGAAGCCCAGAGCCGTTATGAAGGCTCCGAACCCGGCCGCACCCGCGTCGAGCACCTCCGTGGAGAACACGGCCCCCAGCGGCACGAGCATGCCTCCACCGATGAGCCCGGTGGCGATCCCGACGTTGACCGCCCTCACCGTGGGGTTGAGGAACACGTAGTGCCACCCCTCCTTCAGCTCCCGCCAGGTGGCGCCGATGCTCGCCCGTCGCCCGGGCGAGCCGCTCTCCGCAGGCGTGCGCCTAGGTAGTGCGAGACCTCGGATCATCCAGGCCGCGAAGACGAAGGTGACCACGTCGACCCACAGCGCCAGCGAGACCTGGTCGAGCTGGAGGAAGGCGAGCACCTCGAACCCCGACAACCAGGTGGAGAGCCCTGCGAACAAGGTGAAGAGCAGCGAGGCCAGGGGGAACGTGCCGTACGCCGCGCCCAGACCCAGGGAGTTGGCGGTGGTGAGGTGCTCGCTGGGGACCAGGTTGGGCACGCTGGCATCCTTGGCGGGCGACCACAGGAGCGTGAAGACCTCGAGGACGAACGACGCTATCACCAGTCCGGCAACGTTGTTGACGAAGGGGAGCATGCCCACGACTGCCGCCCGGCCGAGGTCGCAGAAGATCATCGTGCGCCGGCGGTCCCAGCGGTCCACCAACACCCCGGCGAGGGGCGCGAAGAAGAAACCCGGTATCAGCCGGGCCGCGACCACCAACGAGATCGCGCCCGCACCGGCGCTCCCCCCGACCTTGGCAGCGAGCACGATGAGCGCCGAGAAGCCCAGCCAATCACCGGTGGACGACACCACCTGCACCAACCAGAGCCGGAAGAACTCGTGGGTGCCGAAGAGGCGCACGTGCAGGCTCGGCTTGTCTTGCACGTGCGGGCGCGCGAGCTGATCAGTGATCTGATCGTCGTCCGTCTGCACCTCGTCCACTCGCCAAAGCTAATTCGAGGGCTACTTCTTGCTGGGGTTCTTGGCGGCAGCCTTCTTCGTCGCAGCCTTCTTCTTCGCTGCCGACCTCTTGGCGGGCGCCTTCTTCTTCGCTGCGGCGGCCTTCTTCTTCCTGGGGGCGGGGCCTCGGGCCCTGCGGTCCTCCAGCAGCTCGGCAGCCCGCTCCGGCGTGATGGTCTCGACGTCGTCGCCCTTGCGAAGCGACGCGTTGGTCTCTCCATCGGTCACGTATGGACCGAACCTGCCATCTTTGAGTATCATCGTCTTCCCGGTGGAGGGGTCGGGTCCCAGCTCGCGCAACGGAGGGGTCGCCTGACCCCTCCGCCTCTTCGGCTGGGCCATCACCGCCAGCGCCTCCTCGAGCCCGATGGTGAGGAGCTGCTCCTCGGTCTCGAGGCTGCGGCTCTCCTTGCCCATCTTCAGGTAGGGCCCGTAGCGACCGTTCAGGGCCAACACCTCTTCACCGCTCGCAGGGTCGACCCCCACGACGCGTGGCAGCTGCAGGAGCTGGAGGGCATCAGCGAGGGTTATCTCCTCTAGCGACATCGTCTTGAAGAGCGACGCTGTTCGGGGCTTCTCCTTGGAGCCCTCCTCCATCGCGCCGAGCTGGACGTAGGGTCCGAAGCGGCCGGCCTTGGCGAGCACCGGAAGGCCCGTCTCCGGGTCGGTTCCCAAGACCTTGTCGCCTCGGGGCGCCTCCAGCAGCTCGACAGCACGTTCGATGGTGAGCTCGTCGGGAGCGAGGTCCTCGGGGATGCTCGCCCTCTCCTCACCCCTCTGCAGGTACGGCCCGTAGCGGCCCGAGCGGGCCTCGATGAGCTGTCCGTCGTCGTCGACCCCGATGGGTATGGCGTTCACCGTGCGGGCGTCGATCTCGTCGAGACGATCCTCCACCAACTCCTTCAGCCCGCCTTCGCGCTCGCCACCAGCTCCGGGGCGGCCGAAGTAGAACTCGGCCAGCCAGGGCACGGCCTCGCCGGCGCCACGGGCGATCCCGTCGAGGTCGTCCTCCATCCGTGCGGTGAAGGCGTAGTCGACGAGGTGTGGGAAGTGCTGCTCGAGCAGGCCCACCACTGCGAAGGCCGTGAACGAGGGCACCAGCGCCGTCCCCTTCTTCCACACGTAGCCCCGGTCCTGGACGGTGCCGATGATCGAGGCGTAGGTGCTGGGCCGCCCCACGCCCAGCTCCTCCATGCGCTTGACGAGCGAGGCTTCCGTGAACCGGGCGGGCGGCTTGGTCTCGTGGCCCTGGGCATCCATGGCCACGGGGGCCATCTCGTCGCCCTCGGCGAGGGCCGGTAGCTCGCGACCTTCCCCCTCCCCACCCGAGCCGTTCGAGCCGGGCTCACCCCTGCTGCCGGCCTTGCCCGCGCCGGCACCTCGCTCTTCGGCTCCTGCGGGCCCGCTCTCCCCGGCTGCGTCGTCGGAGCCCTCTACGTACGCGAGGCGGAAGCCCTGGTGGTGGATGACCGTGCCGCTGGTGGCGAACACCGCATCGCGACCCCCAGGTGTGGTGGCCCCCAGGCGCACGGAGACGGTCTCACCTGTCGCGTCGGTCATCTGGGAAGCGATCGTCCGCTTCCAGATGAGGTCGTAGACCCGAGCCTCGGTGGCGCTCACCTCCCTCGCCACGTCGTCGGGAGACCGGAAGGCGTCGCCTGCAGGACGGATCGCCTCGTGGGCCTCCTGGGCGTTTCGCACCTTCTTCGTGTACTGCCTCGGAGCGTCGGGCAAGTTCTCGCGCCCGAAGCGACGCTCGATCTCCGAGCGGGCGGCTGCCAGGGCCGTCTCGGACAGGGTGGTGCTGTCCGTACGCATGTAGGTGATGTAACCCCCCTCGTAGAGGGATTGGGCGTAGCGCATCGCCTGCGAGGCGCTCATGCGCAGCTTGCGACCGGCTTCCTGCTGGAACGTGGAGGTGATGAACGGCGCCGCTGGACGCCGCCGATACGGCTTCGTCTCGACGGACCTGACCGTGAACGGCGCCTCGGCCAGCTCGTCGGCGAGGGCCCGAGCAACCGGCTCGTCGAGCACCACCGTCCCAGCGGTCTTCACCCGGCCCTGTTCGTCGAAGTCGCTGCCCGAGGCGAGCTTTGCCCCGTCGAGCTCCACGAGCGTCGCCGTGAAGGCACTGCCTCGCGCGGGCTCCACGGGCATCTCCGGCGCCGGCGAGAAGGTGCCCTCGATGTTCCAGTACGAGGCGGCCACGAAGGCCATGCGCTCGCGCTCGCGCTCCACCACCATCCGGGTCGCCACGCTCTGCACCCGGCCGGCGGAGAGGCCCTGGGAGACCTTTCGCCACAGCACGGGCGAGACCTCGTAGCCGTAGAGCCGGTCGAGCAGGCGGCGTGCCTCTTGGGCGTCCACCAGCCGCCGGTCGATCTCACGAGGGTTCTCGATGGCGCGGGCGATCGCCGCCGGGGTGATCTCGTGGAACACCATCCTCTTCACGGGCATGGAGGGGGGCGGGTTGAGCACCTCCAGGAGGTGCCACGCGATGGCCTCTCCCTCCCGGTCCTCATCGGTGGCGAGGTAGAGCTCGTCGGCGGCCTTCATCTCCCGACGGAGGTTGCGGACCACGTCCTCCTTGCCCTTGCTGACCACGTACAGGGGCTTGAAGTCGTTCTCGACGTCGATCCCCAGGCGCGCCCAGGGCTCTCCCTTGTGGGCCGCCGGAACGTCGCGGGCGTTCTGGGGGAGGTCGCGGATGTGGCCCACGGATGACTCGACGACGGGGGTGAGGGCGACCTCCTCGCCCCCCACGCCCACGGAGAAGCTCGGCCCGAGGAAGCGGGCGATGGTCTTCGCCTTCGCGGGCGACTCGACGATTATCAGGGCCTTTGCCATTGGGGCAGACGTTGATCCCAGCTCAGCTGCCTTGTCAACTATCCCGCCGGGCGGGTGTAGGGCCAGCTCACGGCGTTGTGAAGGCATCCCACACCATGTGGTCGCCATGCCAGACTTCGGCCACCCACAGTGGGTGATCCCCGAGAGGATCCCGAGAGGAGACGACGATGCAGGGCGACAAGGAGATCATCGAGATCCTCAACGAGGTGCTCACCGCCGAGCTGACGGCGATCAACCAGTACTTCATCCACGGGAAGATGTGTGAGAACTGGGGCTACACGAAGCTGGCGGCGCAGTTCCGCGCCGAGTCGATCGACGAGATGCGCGACGCCGAGATGGTCATCGGCCGCATCCTCTTCCTCGAGGGCGTCCCGAACATGCAACGGATGAGTCGGGTGATGGTGGGCACGAACGTGCTGGAGCAGCTGGAGCTCAACACCTCGTTGGAGCACGCCGCGATCGAGCGCTACAACCGGGGGATCGCGCTCGCCGTCGCCAAGGGAGACAACGGAACCCGGGAGCTCTTCGAAGCGAAGCTGACGGGCGAGGAAGCCCACGCCGACTGGCTCGAGACCCAGCTCTCGGTGATCGGCAAGATCGGGCTCGAGAACTACCTGGCCCAGCAGCTTTGAGCCTGGGGCGGAAGGTGGCAGAGCCCAGTCAGCGCATGCGACAGGACCTCGCCCGCCGCGCGAGGCTCGGCCCGTGAGCAGGACGCAGATCGGCGTGGTGGAGACCGCCCGCCGGATCGGTGGCTACAGCTGGGCGGAGGCTCGGCTTTTCGAGGTCACGGGGCGGTGGGTAGCGATCACCGACGAACCCGCGGCCAAGGTGGTGCTCGCCACCCACAGCCGACGCTTCGGCTGGCGGGCTCAGATGTGGGCCTCCGCCCGGCCCACGCTGTGGGACCGGTCCGAGAGCGACGTGAGCCGGGACCACGAGGAGATGGTGGAGTTCGTCGCGGGGGCCGAGACCACGGCAGACCGCCTGGCCGCCCTCTACCGAATGGCCGTTCCCAACCTCCTTGCCACCTACCAGGCCCACCTGGAGGTGGCGAACCCGCTGTCGGACGGCGCCACCGCCCGCTGGTTGAGGCTCGCCATCGGAGATCTCACGATCGACAGGGCCGAGGGTGAAGCCCTTCTCGCCATCAGATGACCCGACATCTCGGTGCATCTCGGTGATCTACGGTGCCCGGATGGGGCCATCCCTCCAGGGGAGATGTGGGAGAAAATCGACGCGTCGGGCGGGTGCCCTTGACGGCATCGGTATGGTAAGACGCGCCTCGCTCCCATGTGCATGGCCTGCGTCCAACCGGTCGCCCGTTGCCCTACCGGACAGTCGGCGCTCACCGGAACAGATCTGAAACCGCATCCCGCCGTTGTCGTGACCCGAGAGGTGCACGTTGCCCAAAGAGAGAGTTGAGCGAGACGAGGAAGATCTCGTTCGCCTGTACCTCACCGACATCGGCCAGTACCCCCTGCTCACCAAGGACGACGAGGTTCGGCTCGCCCAGGCGATCGAGGCGGGCACGGCAGCTAGGGCGGGCCTGGAGGCGAAGGACCTCACCCCTGGGCGCAAGCGGGAGTTGCGCAAGCTCGCCCGTGAGGGGGAGGACGCCGAGCAGACGTTCGTCCAGTCCAACCTGCGACTCGTCGTCTCCATCGCCAAGAAGTACCAGGCGTCCGGCCTTCCGCTTCTCGACCTGATCCAGGAGGGGAACCTCGGCCTCATGCACGCCGTCGAGAAGTTCGACTGGCGCAAGGGCTTCAAGTTCTCCACGTACGCCACG
>CAZHBH010000065.1:0-11743 GCA_964530525.1 uncultured Rhabdothermincola sp.
AGGGCCTCCACCAGGCCGTGGAGGCCAAGGAGGGGGTGCGGATCAAGGAGGAGAACCAGACGCTCGCCACCGTCACCCTCCAGAACTACTTCCGCATGTACGACAAGCTCGCCGGCATGACCGGAACGGCGCTGAGCGACGCCGCCGAGCTGGGCAACACCTACGAGCTGCAGGTGGTCCCCATCCCCACCCACAAGCCGATGGTCCGCCAGGACAAGCCGGACTTCATCTTCAAGACGGAGGACGCCAAGTTCGCGGCCGTGGTGGACGACATCGAGGAGCGCTACGAGACGGGCCAGCCCGTCCTGGTGGGCACGATCTCCGTAGCGAAGTCCGAGAAGCTGTCGCGCTTGCTCGACAAGCGGGGCATCCCACACGAGGTGCTCAACGCCAAGCAGCACTTCCGGGAGGCCGAGATCGTCGCCCAGGCAGGCAGGCTCCACGCGGTCACGGTGGCCACCAACATGGCCGGTCGAGGTGTCGACATCCTCCTGGGTGGCAACCCGGAGATCGTCGCCCGGCGCGACGCCGTAGCCGAGGGACTCGATCCCGACAGCGAGGAGGGCCTGGCCCGCATCGCCGAGCTCACCGCCAAGCTCACCCCGGACTTCAAGGCAGAGGGCGGGAAGGTGCTGGAGCTGGGCGGGCTCTACGTGCTCGGCACCGAGCGCCACGACAGCCGCCGGATCGACAACCAGCTGCGGGGCCGCGCGGGCAGGCAGGGCGACCCGGGTGAGAGCCGCTTCTACCTGTCGCTCGAAGACGAGCTCATGCGCCTGTTCGCAACCGGAGCGATGGCCTGGGTCATGGGCAAGGCCCTCCCGGACGACGCGCCCATCGAGGCCAAGAGCGTCACGAAGGCCATCGAGCGTGCCCAGAACACGGTCGAGCAGCGCAACGCCGAGATCCGCAAGAACGTCCTCAAGTACGACGAGGTGATGAACGAGCAGCGCAAGGTGATCTACCGCCGGCGAGACCAGATCCTCGACTCGGCCGACCTGCGCGACGAGACCCTCGAGTACATGGCAGAGGCCGTGGACGACGTGATCTCCACGTTCTGCCCCGGCGACGACCCCGCAGATTGGGACGCCGGCGGCCTGCTGGCAGAGGTCGCTCAGTACTGGCCCACCAGCGCGACCGCCGAGGAGCTGGCCACCCTCGACAGCACCGACCAGCTCTACGAGCGTCTGATGGCCGAGGGCACGGCGCACTACGAGGAGCGGGAGGAGACGCTCGGCCCCGAGACCATGCGAGAGGTGGAGCGCCAGGTGATGCTGCGCATCATCGACCAGAAGTGGCGCGAGCACCTCTACGAGATGGACTACCTGCAGGAGGGCATCAACCTGCGGGCCATGGCTCAGAAGGACCCCCTGGTGGAGTGGCAGACGGAGGGGTTCCAGATGTTCGGGGCCATGATGTCGGCCATCACGTCGGACTACGTGAAGTACGTGATGCACGCCGACGTGGCCGTGGCCCGCCCTCAGCCCGAGCCTCAGGTGAGCAACGTCAGCTACACGGCCCCCACGGATCCTTCGGAGTCGGGCGGGACGATGGTGGCAGCCGCCAGGGCGCAGGCGGCTGCGGTGGCCGCCGAGGACGGCGGATCCGTCACCGCCGGAGTCCCGGGGAGTCCCGGCGCGGCGCAGGTCCAGACCTCCGAAGAGGTCACCCAGCAGCCGGTCGTCAAGAGCGATTGGGACCGCACGGGCCGCAACGAGCCGTGCCCCTGCGGCTCTGGCAAGAAGTACAAGGTCTGCCACGGTCGCTGACCGACGGCACCTAGACCCGGGAACCTGTCCATGAGCTCGCCCCCCGCCAACTCTCCCGACGAGGAACTGCGGTGCGACGCTCCGGGCGTCCCCGCCGAAGCACCGGTATGGACGTGGCTGCGATGAGGGAGCTCTCCGGGGAGCTGGTGGCGCTCGGCGAGCGCGTGGAGGCCGCTCGGGGCTACCTGCGCATCGAGGAGCTCTCGGCCCTGCGGCCCCAGCTGGAGGTGGAGGCCTCTCGCCCGGACCTCTGGGACGATCCGGAGAGGGCCAGGAAGGTCACAGCCGAGTTGGCCGCGGTGACCGACGACATCGAGCTCTACGAGCGGTTGTCGTCGACGCTCGAGGACGCCCAGACCCTGCAGGCCCTGGGCCTGGAAGAGGGTGACGACTCGGTCGAGCCCGACGTGGTCGCCGCCATGGGATCGCTGCGCACCGAGCTGGAGGAGCTGGAGCTGCGAGCGCTGTTCACAGGTGAGCACGACGAGGCCGACGCCATCGTGGAGGTGCACTCCGGGGCAGGCGGCACCGACTCGCAGGACTGGGCCGAGATGCTGCTTCGCATGTACCTGCGATGGGCGGAGCACCGTGGTTTCAAGGTGGAGCTGGACGAGGTCCAGGCTGGGCAGGAGGCCGGCATCACGTCGGCGACCTTCGTGGTGCACGGTCGCTACGCCACCGGCTGGCTCCGCTCGGAGCGCGGTGTGCACAGGCTGGTGCGGATCTCCCCGTTCGACAGCAACGCCCGCCGCCACACCGCCTTCGCTTCCGTCTCGATGGTCCCGTTCCTCGACGAGGACGACACGGAGGTCGTCATCGACGAGAAGGACCTGCGGATCGACACCTACCGCTCTTCGGGCGCGGGAGGTCAGCACGTGAACGTGACCGACTCCGCGGTGAGGATCACGCACCTGCCCACCGGGATCGTCACCTCCTGCCAGAACGAGCGCAGTCAGCACCAGAACAAGGAGCGCGCCATGCAGATCCTGCGCGCCAAGCTGGCCGATCTCCAGAGGGCGGAGCGGGCCGCCGAGCTGGCCGCCATCGGGGGCGAGCAGAAGCGGGTGGAGTGGGGGAGCCAGATACGTTCCTACGTCCTGCACCCGTACCAGCAGGTCAAAGACCTCCGGTCCGGCTTCGAGGTGGGCAACGTGACCGCCGTCCTCGACGGCGAGCTCGACGGCCTGATGGAGGCGTACCTCCGCTGGGAGCGCAGCGAGGCGGCCGCATCGGGTGCTGGGGATGCCCCGGATCCTTCTGAGAATGCTGTAACGTAACCGCAACAATGATCAAGCTCGAGAACGTCACCAAGACCTACAAGGGCAACGTCACCGCCCTCGACCGGGCGCAGCTGGAGATCCAGAAGGGCGAGTTCGTCTTCCTCGTGGGCGCATCCGGCTCCGGCAAGTCCACCTTCATCCGCCTGCTCAATCGCGAGGAGACGGCAGAGGAGGGCCGGATATACGTCGCGGGCAAGAACATCTCCGAGCTCTCCTCCTGGAAGGTCCCCTTCCTGCGCCGCAACATCGGCACGGTCCACCAGGACTTCAAGCTCCTCTCGAACAAGACGGTCTTCGAGAACGTCGGCTTCGCCCTGGAGGTGATCGGCCGCTCCCGCAGCGTCATCCGCACCCAGGTGCCGGCGATACTCGACCTGGTGGGGCTGGAGGACAAGGCGAACCGCTTCCCCGACGAGCTCTCGGGCGGCGAGCAGCAGAGGGTCTCCATAGCGCGTGCGTTCGTGAACCGGCCGCTTATCCTCCTGGCCGACGAGCCCACCGGAAACCTCGACCCGTCCACCTCCGTCGGGATCATGCGCCTGCTCGACCGGATCAACAAGACGGGCACGACAGTGGTGATGGCAACCCACGACCGGGGAATCGTCGACACCATGCGGCGCCGGGTGATCGAGCTCGACCGGGGTCAGGTAGTGCGCGACCAGGCCCGCGGCGTCTACGAGTAGGGGCGAAGTGCGATGGCAGTGAAGCTCGACTACGTAGCCAGGGAGACCGCCTCGAACCTGGGCCGGAACCTGACCATCTCGATCGCCACGATCCTCACGGTTGCCGTGTCGCTCTCGCTGGTCGGCTTCTCGCTGATGCTGCGCTCCGCTGTGAGCAACGCCACCGCTCGCTGGCAGGGCGGCATCGAGTTCGTGGTGTTCATGAACGCGGACGCCACCCAGGACCAGCTCGACGTGGTGCGTCGGGACCTGGAGGACAGCCCCGACGTGGAGGACTTCACCTTCGTCGACAAGGAAGCTGCCTACGAGGAGTTCAAGGTCCTGTTCGAGGAGACGCCCGAGATGATCGACACCGTCTCGCCCGACATCCTCCCGCCGTCGTACCGGGTGGTGCCGGTGAACAAGGAGGCGGAGGTCATCCAGGCGCTCGCCGAGCGCTTCGAGACCAGGCCCGGCGTGCGCCAGGTGGCCCTCGCCTCGGAGACCATCAAGATCATCCAGGACTTCAGCGGATGGGTGACCGGGGTGGTGCTCGTGGTGGCCATGGTCCTGCTGCTCTCGGCGGGCTTGCTGATAGTGAACGCCATCCGCATGGCCATGTTCGCCCGGCGGCGCGAGATAGAGGTGATGAAGCTCGTCGGCGCCACCAACTGGTTCATCCGGGTCCCGTTCATGGTCGAGGGTCTCATCCAGGGCGTCCTGGGAGCCGCAATCGCGATGGGGTCGATGGCCGTGCTCTGGCCCTTGTTCGCCCGCTCGCTCCCGAACCCGGACGATTTCCCGCTCCTCAACGGCTTCGTGGTGTTCACGGGTGAGAACATCCTCATCTACGCCCTGATCGGAATCGTGGGCTGCCTCGTCGGCGCCGTCGGCGCCGGAGTAGCCGTCACCAGGTTCCTCGACGTCTGAGAGCCGGTAGGTCCGGGTCGTCAGAGGCCCTGGGTCGACGGGCAGGCCCGCCTGGGCAAAGATCGTCGGCGATGACGGGGGTACTGGAGCAGACGGGCCGCACCTTCTTCGGCCTGGCCGTGCTCACGGGCGACGTGGCTGGCAAGGTGGCACGGCGGCTGGGGGAGGCCGCGGCTACGACCGGGGGAGAGGTGATCAGCGACGTCGCTGCTGCGGTCGTGCGGCGGGTCGACCTGAGACCGATCGTCGACCAGGTGGTGGCCCAGGTCGACTTCGATCCCATCGTCTCCAAGGTCATCGACGGGCTCGACATGGGCACGATCGTCGACGAGGTGATGGGCGAGATGCGGATGGGGAGCCTGGTGATGGACGCAACCGGCGGGCTCACCTCCGACCTCGTCGGCGACATGCGAGAGAAGGGCGTGGAGGCGGATGCCCTGGTGGAGCGGCTTGTGAACAAGGTCTTGCGTCGGCGCCTGGGCACGCTTCCCGAGGTGGGCCTGCCCGAAGGCGCTCCGCCGGAGACGGGCCCCTCGGCCGGCGGCCATGGGGGTTGACCCGGAGGTGGCCGGCGCGGCCGCCCCGGACCTCCCGTCCGTCCCGTCCGACTCCCTCGATGAGGTGCAGGGCCGGCGTGCCGGGTTCGTGACCCGTGGGATCGCCTTCGTCATCGACTTCTTCTGCGTGCTGGCCGCGTTCCCGCTGATCATGTGGGGCATCGGCATCACCGTGGCGGTGATGAACTTCAGCGCCCCGGAGTACCCGCAGGTTGCAGCCGCTGTGGCGAGCTGCCTCCAGCTCGGGATCATGTTCGTCTACTTCGTGGGCCCGTGGGCCATCACGGGTCGGACCATCGGGCAGGGAGTCATGGGCTTGCGGGTGGTGGGTCGGCGCAAGGTCCGGGTGAACCTGCTGCAGGCGGCGGTGAGGTGGTTCGTCCTCTTCCTGACGCTCTTCGTGATCGGACCCCTGTGGCTCGCCCTGAGCGGCAAGCGCCTTGCGTTGCACGACCGCGCGTCGCGCACCCAGGTGCTCTACGAGCGCTCTCCTCGCAGGACTCACGTCCGCGTCGAGGGCTCAGCTGGCAGAATGGAGGGGACCCTCGCCCCGCAGGGACGTTCGCGGGGAAGCACCCCTCCCAAGGAGCCGAGCGATGCCTAACCCAGTACTCAGCCCCGACCGCTGGAAGACCCACGTACCGGAGGGCGAAGCAGGATGGGCCGCCCCCCAGGGCGCCGGCAACGGCGCAGCTGCGGGCGCTACCTCGGGCAAGGTCGTCGGCGAGGCCCGCCCGATCGACCGCCCACCGGTCACCGGAACCGGCCGCAGGATGACCGTGGGGGGCACCTTCTCGGCCACCGCCGTGCTCCTCCTGTGCATCCTCGTCACGGGCGCCGTCGGGTGGTCGCAGGTGAGCCAGTCCACCGAGGTGGTGGGCGAGCTCATCCCCGGCCAGGAACCGCAGACCCAGGTGGTCACGAGCTACCCGGGATGGGTGTTCCTGCCCATGCTGGTGGGCTTCGGCCTGGCCTTCCTCACGATCTTCAAGCCCACCTGGGCCCGGGTCACCGCACCCCTCTACGCCCTCTGCTTCGGCTTCGCCATCGGGGCAATCTCGCACATGTTCAACCTGCAGTTCGACGGCATCGTGCTCCAGGCCATCGGTGCCACCCTCGGCGTGTTCCTGGTGATGCTCTTCCTCTACGCCACCCGCATCATCAAGGTGACCTCCAAGTTCGTCCTGGGCGTGGTGGCGGCCACCGGAGGCATCTTCGTCCTCTACCTGGCGGGCGCCATCGCCTCCATCTTCGGGGCCGACATCGCCTTCTGGAACGAGCCCACACCGCTGGGCATCGGCATCAGCGTGGTCATCGTGATCGTGGCCGCCCTCAACCTGGCGATCGACTTCAACTTCATCGAGCAGGCCGTGCGCTCGGGCGCCCCCAAGTCGATGGAGTGGTACGGGGCGTTCGGCCTCACCGTCACCCTGGTGTGGCTCTACCTCGAGCTGCTCAGGCTGCTCAGCCTGCTCCGCCAGTGATCAGCGGCCGGCTGCCCTCCTCGGTCACGAGCGGTCCCTGGCGCTACGTCGCGATCTGAGCACCAGCACCAGCACCACGCCCATGATCACGACACCGCCGATGAGCATGGGAAGTCCGGTGCCCCTACCGGGCGTGGAGTCCTGCTCGAAGGGTCCGCTCAGCTTGTCGGAGCGAAGGTCCCGGGCCGGCTCGCTCTGCGGGGGCCCGGCTTGAGCCGCAGCCACACCGCCGAGCCCGGTCCAGGACATCGCGGGTCCTCCCAGGGCGCCGGCTCCGGTGACGGCGGCGACGGCGAGGAGCGTGCAGATGGCCACGACGGCGCCAGCGCGCCGGATCCTGTAGAAGAACTGGAGCGAGGCGGGGAGCGGCCTGGTGAGCACGTCCCGAGGGTAACGCCGGGCACCCCGCTCGATCGCGCCTGGCTCGGCATGGTCGCTCTGGGACTGGGCGTCCTCACGTTGCTCACCAGGCTCCCCGGGCTCGTCTCGGGCCGCATGTTCAACGTCGACGAGGCCTACCTGGCTGCCATGGGCCTCACCATCGGCCAGGGCGGGCGCCTCTACGTAGACGTGCTCGACCGCAAGCCTCCGGTGCTCCCCTGGATCTACGCGCTCTCGGAGTGGGCGATGGGAACCGTCGACCTTCGGCTGCTGCGCCTGCTGGTGGTGCTCTCGGTGGCCGCGACGGGCGTGGTCGTGGTGCTCCTGGCAGCGCGGCTGGGCGCCTCCAGGGGAGCCTCTGCGCTAGCGGGCGCCCTGACCGTGCTGGGGACGGCGGCGTTCCCGCCGCCCGACGCCCAGGCCGCGAACTTCGAGCTGTTCGCGCTGCTCCCTTCGGCGCTGGCGGTGCTGGCGGCCGTGGCCGCCCGAGGTCGGACGACACCCTCGCGGCTGGGCCTCCTGCTCGTGGCGGGCGTGTTGGTCGGTGTGGCGGGGATGATCAAGCAGCCCTTCCTGGTGATGCTGGCTCCCGTGGGATGGGAGGTGCTCCGGGCGGGCCTCCCGCCCCGGCTCCGGCACCTCGGCCCAGGAGCGGGCGAGGCCTCGGCCCCGCAGCACACGGACCTGCCGACGGGCCCTGTGGGTGCCCGCCTGGGTGCGGTGCTCGCCGGTGGGGTCGTGGTGCTGGCGGGCGTGGCGGCGGCCTCGCTCGCCATCGCAGCTCCGTTCGGGGCCGGCGACGTGTGGCGATGGGCATGGGTGGACACGGGCGACTACCTCGACGGCCAGGTCGGCGGGTTCCGAATCCTCGCCGTGCTGGCCACGGTCGCCGCGGCCTTCGCCCTGCTGCACCTGCCATCGCTCGCGGCGGTGTGGATCGGGCGCTCCCGGATGCGCACGGTGGATCCCGTGGTCTGGTTCTGGTTGATCGGTGCGGCGGTGGCCGTGGTCCCCGGCTTCCGATTCCTCATCCACTACTTCCAGCTGCTGGTGCCACCGCTGGCGATGGTGGCCGGCCTGGCGCTTTCGACGGCGGGAGCGGGCGGGCTGGAATCGGCCCGGCTACGGAGGGCACAGGCGTGGGTGCTGGGATCGGCGGCGTTCGTCACGGCGGGCTGCGTCCTCGTGGCTTCGCTGCCTTCTGCAGACCTCGGAAGGGTGGGGCCAGATCTGGTTGCGGCCGTGCAGGAGCGCACAGAGCCCGGCGATCGGATCGTCGTGTGGGGGGCGCTCCCCGAGCTCCTGTGGCGCACCGAGCGACTGGCCGGGCAGAGGTTCCTCTCGGTCGGGTACGTGAACGGCAAGTGGGCAGGGCGCGAAGACGTGCCGGAGCACCCCGAGGGGATTCAGCCCTACAGGGACCGCTGGGATCTCTTCAACGCAGACCTTCGCGAGCACCACCCGGCTCTGGTGATCGACATGACCACCTCGGGACTGGACGACTGGGGCCCCTACTCGCCGCAGCGCTACTCGTTCGGCGACGTGCTCCAGCGCTGCTACGAGCCGCTGGGTGAGGTCGACGGCATGGCGCTGTGGGAGCTGGCAGACCCCTCCTGCATCGACGAGGTGCTGGCCGCCTCGCCCTCTGGGTAGTCCTGGCCAGCGCCCGGGGAGCCTCTCCCGGAGGTGCTCTCACCTCGGTCCACCCCGGTCGTCAGGTTCTCGCCGGTGTCGGGGTCGAACAGTTGGATCTCCCGAGCGTCGAGCCAGAAGGTGGCCTCTCGTCCGGCTGCGATCTCGCTGCTGCGGTCGATCTTGGCAGCGAACCGCTGCTCGCCGCCGCGGGCCAGCTCCACTGTGTCGAGCTCGGACGCCAGCCGGGCGACCTCCTCGCTCTCGGCTCCTCCAACCTTGAAGAAGGCGAAGACGTCGGCACCCAGCCACTCGATCATCTCCACGCGGGCGTCGAACGTCGCCCCCTTCGCCAGGAGGTCCTCGGAGACCCAGTCGACGTCCTCGAAGTTCTCGGGGCGGATGCCCGCTATCACTCTTCGAGACGACTCCGCAGGCGTCGTCGTCGCCTGCTTCGCAGATCCGGCGTCGACGTACCTGTCCATGACCTCGTCGGGCAGGTCGATGTCGACGAAGGGAAGGTGCAGGCGCCTGCCCTGCAGCTCGCCGCTGGTGAAGTTCATGGCGGGGGAGCCGATGAACCCGGCGACGAAGATGTTCACCGGCCGCCTGTACAGCTCCTTGGGCGTGTCGACCTGCTGGACAACACCCTTCCGCAGCACCGCCACGCGGTCGCCCAGGGTCATGGCCTCGGTCTGGTCGTGCGTCACGTACACGGTGGTGACCCCCAGGCGCTCCTGGAGCTCGGCCAGCTGCGAGCGCATCTGCACCCGGAGCTTGGCATCGAGGTTGGAGAGGGGCTCGTCCATCAGGAAGGCCCTCGGCTCTCGCACGATGGCCCTGCCCATGGCCACCCGCTGGCGCTGGCCGCCCGAGAGGTTCGCCGGCTTCCGCTCGAGCAGCTCCTCCAGCTCCAGCATCGAGGCCGCCTCGTCCACCCTGCGCGCGATCTCGTCCTTCGGCACCTTGGCGAGCTTGAGCGGGAAGGAGATGTTCTCCCGCACGGTCATGTGCGGGTAGATGGCGTAGCTCTGGAAGACCATCGCCATCTTGCGGTCCTTGGGGTCGACGTCGTTCACCACGTCGCCGCCGACCCTCACCTCGCCGCTGCTGATGTCCTCCAGTCCGACGATCATGTTGAGCAGGGTGGACTTCCCGCAGCCGGACGGCCCCACCAGGATGAAGAACTCGCCGTCGGCGATGGTGAAGGTGGCTTCCCTCACCGCAGTCGTTCCGTCCCGGAACGTCTTGGAGACGTGGTCGATCACGATCTCGGCCATGCGATCACCCCTACCCTTTCACGGCACCGGCGGTGAGGCCCGCCACGATGCGTCGCTGGAAGATGAGCACCATCACGATGATGGGGATCGTCACCACCACCGAGGCCGCGGCGATGGCACCGGTGGGCTGCTCGAACTGGGAGGCCCCTGTGAAGAAGGCGATGGCCGCCGGGACGGTGCGGGCCCGGTCGGTCGACGTGAGCGATATGGCGAAGAGGAAGTCGTTCCAGGCGAAGATGAACACGAGGATCGCTGCGGTGAACACGCCGGGGGCGGCCAGCGGCACGATCACCTTCCGGAAGGCCTGGAACGGCGTGGCGCCGTCGACCCTGGCCGCCTTGTCGAGGTCCCAGGGGATCTCGCGGAAGAAGGCCGAGAGCGTCCAGATGGCGAGCGGCAGGGTGAACGTCATGTAGGGGATGATCAGTCCCGGCCAGGTGTCGTAGAGGCCCAGCTCGCGCCACATGTTGAACAGCGGGCCCACGATGGACACGGGAGGGAACATGGCGATCGCAAGCGCGCCCCCGAGCACTATCGCCTTGCCTCGGAAGTCCAGGCGCACGATGGCGTAGGCGGCGAACATGGCCAGCACGACCGCCAGGAGCGTCGAGAGGAGCGCGATGCCTATCGAGTTGCGCAGCGAGGCCAGGAACTGCGGGTCGTCGAAGATCGCCCGGTAGTGGTCGAAGGTGACCGACTCGGGGATGAAGCGGTGGTCGGTCAGCTGCGCGGCGGGCTTGAGCGACAGCGACACGATCCACAGCACGGGAACGAGAGCCCAGATCACCACCGCGATCCCCCCGATGGTCCAAAGCACGTCGTGCAGCCGCTTGCGGCGCTCCATCAGCGGCCCTCCCTCATCTGCGAGTACGAGGCCCCGAACCCCTTGACGAACAGGACCGCTATGAGGATGACGCAGGCGAAGATGACCACGGAGACCGCCGAGCCGATCCCCAGGTTCAACCGCACGATGAGCGTGTTGTAACCCACCAGCGAGACCGACTCGGTGTCCTGCGCACCCCTCGTCTGTATGAAGATCGAGTCGAAGATGCGGAAGGCGTCGAGGGTGCGGAAGAGCAACGCAACCAGCACCGTCGCCTTCATCAACGGCAGCCGCACCCTCCAGAAGCGCTGCCAGACGTTCGCCCCGTCCACCCGGGCTGCGTTCATCACGTCGTTGGGCACCAGCGTGAGGCCGGCCAGGAGCAGCAGCGCCATGAACGGGGTCGTCTTCCAGATCTCTGTTGAGATGATCACCAGGAACGACGACCACCTCTCGGCGAACCACGCTTGCTCCAGGCCGGTCAGCTCGTTCACGAACCCGGTGGTGGGGTCGAAGGCGAAGCGCCAGGCGATCGCGGCGACGACTGTGATGATCCCGTAGGGAACGAGGATCGACGCTCGCACCGTCCGACGCCCGAACAAGATGTGGTGCATCACCAGGGCGAGGGCGAAGCCCAGCACGAGCTCGACGAACACCGACACCACCGTGATGAACAAGGTGTTCACGAGAGACTGCCACCACAGGGGTGAGGTGAGCACCGCCGCGTAGTTGGAGAGGCCCACGAACCCCTGCTCCCCGGGGAAGCGCAGGTCGTAGCGCTGGAGCGAGAGCCAGATCGCGTAGGCCATCGGGTAGGCGGTCACGAGCAGCATCACGACGATGGCGGGGGCGCAGAGCATCCAACCCAGCCGACGCTCCGAGCGCGCACGCTCCGAGCGACCGGCCCGGACCTCGGGGGCGGGTGGGACTTCGGGGGTGGGCCGC
>CAZHBH010000066.1:0-11304 GCA_964530525.1 uncultured Rhabdothermincola sp.
GATCGCCGGTGCGGAGCTCCGGGCCTGCTGGAACAGGTCTCGCACCCTGCTGGCCCCCAGCCCGCCGAAGACCTCCACGAAGTCGGAGCCCGACAGCGAGAAGAAGGGCACGCCCGCCTCCCCGGCCACGGCCCTGGCGAGCAGGGTCTTGCCGGTGCCCGGCGGGCCGTAGAGGAGGACCCCGCGAGGGATCGACGCCCCCAGTGCGTGGAAGCGGTCTGGATCCTTCAGGAAGTCTCTGATCTCCTCGAGGTCCTCCACGGCCTCGTCGCAACCGGCGACGTCGCCGAAGGTGACCGTGGCGTCTTCCAGCGAGAGGCGCCTGGCCTTCGCCTTGCCCATCCCGAAGAGGCTGCCCTTCTGGATGGAGATGAAGGCCACCAGGAAGGCTGCCCCCAGCAGGAGGATGGGAAGCACCTGGAAGAGGAGGTTCGTCCAGATCGACTGCGGCTGTGGGTCGGTCTCGACCTGGACGCCCCCGTCGAGGAGGAGCTGGGTCACCTCCGGGCTGTACTCGGCGGGATACGAGGCGGTGAACTCCACGCCGTCCTGGAAAGTGCCGGCCACGGTGTTGCTCCGGTCGAGGATCGTGGCCTCCGCCACGTTCCCGTCTGCCACGGCGGCCTGGAGCTCGCCGAGCGAGAGCGAGGTGGTATCGCTTCCCCCGCGGAACCAGATCGACCAGACGACCACGGCCGCAACCACCACCGCCCCCGCGGCGAGGGCCGCGAAGGGCCAGCGGGAGCCGCTGCTCCTGCTCACCTGCTGCCGTCCCCCAGATAGGTGGCGACGTAGGGCAGGTTCCGGTGGCGCTCGTCGCTGTCGAGCCCGTAGCCCACCACGAACTCGCCAGGTATGCGGAAACCCACGTGGCGCAGGTCGGGCCGCACCTTCTGCTGGCCCTCCTTGAGGAGGAGGGCGCACACCTCCAGGCTGGCGGGCTTGCGGGAGCGGAGGTACTTGACGAGGTAGTTGAGGGTCAGGCCGCTGTCCACGACGTCTTCCACCAGCAGCACGTGGCGCCCCGAGAGGTCGACGTCGAGATCCTTCACGATGCGGACCACCCCGCTCGACTTGGTGGCGCTCCCGTAGGACGCAACCGCCATGAAGTCGAACTCGACAGGGACGTCGATGCTGCGAGCCAGGTCGGCCATGAACATGAAGGCGCCCTTGAGGATGCCCACGAGCAGGAGCGAGCCGGCGTCGTCCCTTGACCCGTGCTCGGCCGTGATCTCCTTGCCCAGCTCGGCGACACGGGCCTGGAGCTCGTGCGCCCCAACCACCACCCTGCCCAGATCGCTGGGTAAGCCGTCGTTCACGGTGGGTGACCCTACTGCGACCCACCGACAGCGCCGGAGTGGGAGAGCGCCAGGCGTCCAGCAGAGCGACGGACGCTCCAGCCCTCGCCCACGTCGGTGGCACGAGCCTCCCCCTTGGCCACCGACATGACCCTCTCCAACGTCGCTGCGTCGGGAGGGTGGCGGCTCTCGGAGCATCCCCGGAGCCACTCCCTCAGGGCCTGGCGCGCCAACGTGGGAGGAGCCGCGGCCAGCGCCTTGGCATCGGTGGGGTCGAGGTGCGCCGCGCTCTGCTCCAGATGCTCGGCAACCCCCCGCAACACCTCGGCCTGGCGGGCGATGACGGGGACCACGTCCCTCTCGGCGATGTCGGACATGAGCGGGACGAGCTCGCGGCGAACGCGCACCCGGCGGTAGGCCGGGTCGTCGTTCATGGGATCGGCCACCGGATCGAGCCCCAGCTCCCGGCAGACATGCCGAGTCTCCCCCCTGCGCAATCCCAGGATCGGGTGGCGCCAGTCGTGACGGATCCCGGCGAGGCCGTCGATGCCCGCACCCCGGAGCACGTTGAGCAGGACCGTCTCGACCTGGTCGTCGGCCGTGTGGCCGAACATCGAATCGGGGGGAAGGACCGCCAGGCGGGCGCTACGGGCCCTGGCCTCGAGGTTCGGGCCGGGGTCCACCTGCACCCGCTCGGACCGGAACCCCGCACCGAACCGCTCGGCCGCCGCTGCCACCAGCCCAGCCTCTGCTTCCGAGCCTGGGCGAAGCCCGTGGTCGACGTGGACGGCTGTGACCTGGCACCCGGCCTCCACCGCCAGCACCATCAGCGCCAACGAGTCCGCCCCACCCGACACGGCACAGGTCACCTGGGTTCCCCGCTCGGGGAACCGGCACCTTCCCAGGAGGTCTCCGAACACGGACTCAGGCAACGCGGGCGCCCGACACCCGGGCTATCCATCCCTCCGGGTCGCGGATCTCCCCGAGCGTCGGGAGGTTCTCGGGGCGCACCCAGGCCAGCTCCACCAGCTCGGAGCCGCCTCGGCGCTCGACCGTCTCGATGAAGCGCTCACCCTGCTCGTACTGCGCGAGCTTGGCCTCGAGACCCACGAGCTGCTGCACGAGGCGCACCAGGCCCTGGGCCGATCGGCGGCGCTCTCGCATCACCCGGCTGAAGCGCTCTGCGTTGGGGATCAGGTGCGCGCCGGCCCTGTCCATGGTGACGTCGCCGTGACCCTCGAGGAGGCTCATGAGGCCGGCCACCCGGTCGAGCACCTCGCGCTGCTCGGGGCTCGCCATGAGGGCCGCCACCCCTCCGTCGTCCAACGGGTTCCGGCCCTCCCGCAGGGCACCGAGGGCCCGGGTGACGGCCTGCGCGATGCGACCCGGGTCGGGATCGGCGTTGTCCAGCACCTGCTCGACCAACGAGAGGAAGTGCTCGCGCATCCAGGGGATGGCCGTGAACTGCGCACGGTGGGTCACCTCGTGCAGCGCCAGCCACAGGCGGAACTCCCGGGGCGGGAAGGCGTAGCGCTTCTCCATGGCGAGCACGTTGGGACCGACGTAGTAGACGATGTCCTGGTCGTGAGGTGCCTCCTCCTCCACGATCAGCAGGTCGTACTGGCCGAGCACCCGGCCGGACATCCACCCGAGCATCACCCCCACCTCGGCGGCGGCCACCTTGCGCGCCACGGGTGCCATCGGTCCGGCCGCCTTGTCCTCCAAGCGCGAGATGAGGGGCCGGAGGAGGCGCTGGAAGGCGGCGACGTTGGCCCGGATCCAGCCCTCGCGGTCGGTGACCCTCGCCCTCGCCTCCCCCGAGAGGGACCTGAGGCCCGTCACGTCACCCACCAGCCTCTCCGCTACAGCGGTGAGCTCGACGAAGTCAGGGGTGAGCGAGTCGTAGTGGTAGCTCTCGGCGAACGGCTCGCGTCCAGCGACCCGAACGGCGATCCGCTCGGCTAGTGCCCAGTCGACTGCGCCGGGCATGTGGGGATCAGTCCTTCGGGTAGCGGGGCATCTCCACCTTCAACACGTAGCCCACGACGATGCCCACGACGAGCAAGATGGCCGGGACCACCAGCGCCACCGCAATCCAGAAGTGCCACACCACGCCGAGGATCGAAGCCATGGCAACGATCATACGGGGGCCGGGGGGTCGGCCTCCAAGCCCTCGAGGGCTTGGAGTATGCGCCGCCGGAGGTGCTCTGGCACCTGGTCCCTGCAACGCTGCTGCACGACCGTGCGCAGCTCGGCCTCGAAGTCGAAGATGTCGAGGCACGGGCCGCAGGTCTCGATGTGCGCGGCGATGAGCGTCCTTCTCTCCTCGGTGAGCTCGCCGTCGAGGTAGGTGTAGATCTCAACCAGGGCTCGTGCGCAATCGACCTCTACGCAAGGTTGCGGATCGCTTGGTGGGCCTTGGCTCATCTCTTGATCACCCTCGGCTCGCTCCACCCGGCACCGGCTGGTTCTCTCCGGTGTCCGTGGAGGATCCCTCTGTAGCTTCTGCCGGACCGTCGGCGAGGCCGTGGCTCCGTGCGAACTCGTACAACTTCTTTTCGAGCGCCTTTCTTCCCCGGTGGAGCCGGCTCATGACCGTGCCTATCGGGATGTCGAGGATCTCGGCGATCTCCTTGTACGAGAAGCCCTCCACGTCGGCCAGGAGGACGGCGATCCGGAACTGCTCTGGAAGCTCCTCCACGGCCTCCTTCACGTCGGCCTCGGTGAACCAGTCCATCAGCTCGTCCTCGGCGCTCCGGCCTATCCGAGCCGTCTCCAGGCCTCCGAGCCGGCGGTAGAGGTAGAGGTCCTCCACGTTGTCCAGGTCGGACTGCTCGGGGCGGCGCTTCTTCGCCCTGTACTGGTTGATGTAGGTGTTGGTGAGGATCCGGTACAGCCAGGCCTTCAGGTTGGTGCCCTGCTCGAAGCCGCCGAAGCCTCGGTAGGCCTTCAGGTAGGTCTCCTGCACCAGGTCCTCGGCGTCTGAGGGGTTGCGGGTCATCCGCAAGGCGGCCGAGTAGAGGGAGGGCATGTGCTCCATCGCCTGCTCGGCGAACCTCTCCTGCTCGGCCATCGAGCCACCCTAACCCCTATGCTGTGCTCGGTCCGTCCGGCGTACGCCACCTCTCCCAGAGGGCGCCGGCGGCACCCGTCGGAGGCTCAACGTGGACCGCACGACACTGCGCAGGGCTCGCTGGTGGATCCTCGGCTTCGCCCTGCTCCTGGGCGTGGGCGTGGGCCTCACCGTGAGCCGCGCCCAGTCGGACAGCGAAAGCCCACGATCGAACACCACCTCCACCCTGGCCGAGCTTCGCGACGAGGTGCGCCAAGCCACGCACCCTCCACACCTGAGCGTCCCGTCGACCACCATCCCGACCACCACCGTCGGGGGTCCAGAGGCTCCGTAGCCCCGCTCGGCTCGCATCTCTCGCCGACGGGAAGCCCAGATCGCACTGACTATGCTGATCGTCCCCGCCCGGGTAGCTCAGTCGGCAGAGCGGCTCACTCGTAATGAGCAGGTCAGGAGTTCGATTCTCCTCTCGGGCTCGCTGGCTCAGCGTGGGCGCGCAAGCCTGCTTGCCGGTCAGGCCTCGTGGCGTTGGAGCAGCTCGATCACGTACCCGTCGGGATCCTCGACGAAGGCCACGGTGACGGGCCAGCGCTCGAGGCGCCGCGGCGCCATGGTGGACCTGCCACCGGCAGCCAGGACCTTGCCGTGGACGGCCTCGCAGTCGTCGACGTTGAGGTACATCTTCCACAGAGCGAAGCCGTGGTCTATCGGCTGGCCTCCGGTGTGGCGCTCGGCGAGCTGGAGCCGGCCCCCACCCTCGTCGGCTGCCAGGTGTGCCTCGTGGACGTCGTCGATCTCGGTCCTGCCCTGGAGCTGCAGCCCGAGCACGTCGGTGTAGAAGGCGATCGACCGCTCGATGTCGCTCACGTATATGCAGTACTGCCCCACCGTCGTGGCCACCGGCGAACCTTAACCTCGATCGTGCGACAATTTCTGAATACGTCTTGTTTAGGCCGATCGCAATTGCTAGACCGAGGTGATGGCCGGCGAGCCCTACGTCGTGATCTCGGCCGACTGCCACGGTGGTGCCGACGTCGGCGACTACCGGCCGTACCTGGAGCGCAAGTACCTCGACGACTTCGACGCCTGGCTCGCCGGCTTCCGCAACCCGTTCGACGACCTCGCCGACGACCGCGCCTCTCGCAACTGGGACTCGGCCAGGCGCCTGCGGGAGATGGAGGCCGACGGGGTCGTCGCCGAGGTGATCTTCCCCAACACGGTGCCCCCGTTCTTCCCGAAGGTCTCCCTTGTGCACCAGCCGCCGGGCGCCGGCCAGGGTGACCTGGAACGCCGATGGGCGGGACTGCGGGCGCACAACCGCTGGCTGGCCGACTTCTGCGCCGAGGCCCCAGGGCGCCGAGCGGGGATCTGCCAGATCATGCTGCACGACGTGGAGGGTTCGGTGGCCGAGATCTGCTGGGCCGCCGAGCACGGGCTCCGAGGGGGCGTGCTCCTACCGGGAGCGCCTCCGGGGTCAGGGGTGCCGCCCCTGTACGCGCCCGACTACGAGCCCATCTGGACGGCGTGCGAGGAGCTGGGCATGCCGGTGAACCACCACAGCGGCAGCGCGGCTCCCGACTACGGCGACTACCCCGCCGCTCAGGCGATGTTCCTCCTAGAGGTCACCTGGTGGGCGCACCGGACGCTGTGGCACCTCATCTTCGCGGGGGTCATGGAGCGGCACCCCGAGCTCCAGTTCGTGTTCACCGAGCAGGGCACCGCCTGGCTGCCCGACGAGCTGCAGAGGCTCGACTACTACCAAGCGCGCCTCGCCGGGTCCGGGAGCGCTGCCGGATCCCAGGAGGCGAAGTTCGGGGAGTCCACCCGTGAGCTCACGCTGAAGCCCTCGGAGTACTGGGCTCGCCAGTGCCACGTGGGGTCGAGCTTCATCCGACGCCCGGAGGTGGAGCAGCGCCACGTGGTGGGCGTCGACCGGATCATGTGGGGCAGCGACTTCCCGCACCTGGAGGGCTGCTGGCCCTACTCCCAGGCACATCTGCGCCTCGCCTTCGCAGGCGTGCCCACCGAAGAGGTGCGGTCGATGGTGGGCGGCAACGCCGCCGAGCTGTACGGCTTCGACCTGTCCGCTCTCGCGCCGCTCGCCCAGCAGTTCGGGCCGACCCCCGACCAGGTCGACCTGCCCCTCGACGTGGAAGAGATCCCCGACGAGGCGCTGAGGTGCCCGGCGTTCGCGGCGGCCCGCTTCGGGATCGGGGGCTGATGGAGCTACTCGCCGGCCGGGTGGCGGTGGTGACGGGAGGCGCCGGCGGGATCGGCAGCGCCATCGGAGCGCGCCTGGCCCGGGAGGGCATGTCGGTCGTCCTCGCCGACCTGGCGCCCGAACCCCTGGTCGAGGTGGTCGACGACCTGCGGGCGGAGGGCCATGAGGTCACGGGCGTCGCTACGGACGTGGGCTCCCTCGACTCGGTGGAGGAGCTGGCCGACGCGGCCTACTCCACCTACGGAGCCGTGCACCTGCTGTGCAACAACGCAGGGGTGGGCGCCGGCGCCAAGGGCCAGGTGTGGGACCACACCCTCAACGACTGGGGCTGGGGGCTGTCGGTGAACCTGTGGGGCGTGATCCACGGGATCAAGGCGTTCGTGCCCCGGATGCTCGAAGACGGCGACGAGGGGCACGTGGTCAACACCTCGTCGGGCAACGGCGGCATCGCCCCGCTCCCGAGGACCGCCGTGTACTCCACGACCAAGGCGGCGGTGACCACGCTGAGCGAGGTCCTCTACGGCCAGCTGCGCGAGGTGGGCAGCCGCATCGGCGTGTCGGTGCTGTTCCCCGGACCCAAGGTGCTCAAGACGGGCCTGCTCACGTCATCTTCACGGCGGCCCGAGCGATGGTCCGACGGGTCGGCTCCATCGGGCCCGGCCACACTGGAGGAGATCGAGGCGCGCCTGCTGGCGGCCGGAGTGGAGCCCGACTACACGCCCGTGGAGGACGTCGCGGACGATCTCGTACGGGGCGTGCAGGAGGGGCGGTTCTGGATCCTTCCCCCCAGTGACCGCACCGACGAGCGGATCCGCACCCGGACGCGCTCGCTCCTGAACCGCTCGGAGCCCGACTACCTGGAGGTCACCTCGTGACCGACCGACGACTGGAGCTCACCTCGTGACCGATCGCTACCTCGTCATCTCGGCCGACACCCACGCCGGCCTGCCGGGCCCCGAGTACCGGGAGTGGCTCGACCCGGAGCACCGGGAGCGCTTCGACGACTTCCTGGAGGAGCGTGCGCGCGCCGCCGAGCTGGCCCGAGCCGGGTTCTTGAACGAGGAGTTCGCCAAGGAGTGGCAGGAGGAGAACGAGGAGGGCCTCCGAGGGGGGTGGGACGCTGCGCGGCGAGACAAGGAGCTCGACGCCGACGGGGTGGTGGGCGAGGTGATCTTCCCCGACGCCGACTCGGTCACCAGCGGGGCTTCGGCACCCTTCGGCGCCGGGCTGGGCGTCACCGGCGACACACCTGGGGAGCTGCTGCTCGCCGGAGCCCGCGCCCACAACCGCTGGCTGGCCGAGCTGTGCTCCGACAGCCCCGACCGCCGAGCCGGGGTCGCCATCGTGCCGATCATCGTGGACGTGGACGCAGCGGTAGCCGAGATCCGCAGGGCGCACGCTTCGGGGCTGTGGGGCGGGATCCTCATCCCCCCCATGTGGCAGCCCCACGAGCCCTACCACCACCAGTGCTACGACCCGGTCTGGAACGTCTGCCAGGAGCTCGACCTGCCAGTGCACGTGCACTCCGGCGTCGCCGACCGAGCCTCGTACGGGCCCCACGTGGGGATCTTCACCTCCGAGACCCGGTTCTGGTCATCGAGGCCGCTGTGGTTCCTGATCTGGTCTGGGGTGTTCGAACGCTTCCCCCGGCTCAAGTTCGGAGTGACGGAGTGCGGGGCGTTCTGGGCGGGCGACCTGCTATGGCGGATGGACCTCGTGTACGAGCGCGACCACGGGTCCCGCAAGCTCGGCTCCCAGCTCACCGCCAACATCACGATGCGCCCCAGCGACTACTTCGACCGCAACTGCTTCATCGGTGCGTCCAACATCGTGCGGGTGGAGATGGCCCGCCGCTACGAGATCGGCGTGGGAAACCTGTGCTGGGGCAACGACTTCCCCCATCCCGAGGGCACGTGGCCCCACACGCGCGAGTTCCTGGCCAACGTGTTCCACGACATCCCACGTGACGAGACCGCCGCCATCTTGGGGGGCAACGCCGTTGACGTCTACGGCTTCGACACCGAGGCGCTCCGACCGCTGGTGGACCGGATCGGCCCGACTCCCGAGGAGCTGGGCCAGAGGACCGATCTGGCAGCCGACCACGCCGCCAAGTGGGCCGACGCCAAGCGAGCGGGCCGGCCGTGGCTTACCGGCGTCGAGACCTGGCCGGCCGCGGCACCCGAGTCGTGACCACCGATCCCGGGATCGACCCAGGCCCCTCCACCACGGCCTCGGTACGTTTCAACCCCCTCGACGCGGAGTTCGTGGCCTCGCCCTACGCCCTCTACGGCGCTCTGCGCGAACAGGACCCGGTGCACTGGTCCGACCTCCTCTGCGGGTGGGTGATCACCCGCTTCGACGACGTGAGCGCTGTGTTGCGCGACCCGTCGATGTCTAGCGACGTCCGCAGGGCGACCCCCAACCCGATCGTCGACATGGAGCTGGAAGGCCTGGCCCAGCACCCTCGGGCATCGCAGACCGTGGTCCACCTCGATGATCCCGACCACGCTCGCGTCCGCAAGATCCTGGCAGCACCCTTCCGGGTGCGCGAGATCAACCAGCTGTCGGCTCTCGTCGAGTCGCGCGTCGAGGCGGCGGTGGAGCGCCTGCGCACCGAGCACGGTGAGGGCGAGAGCAGCGTGGACCTGGTGGCGGAGCTCGCCTACCCGCTCCCGGTGGAGATCTTCTCGACGTGGCTTGGCATGCCGGCCGAGGCGGAGCCCCAGTTCCGCGTGTGGACCAGCTGGGTGGCCCGCAGCCGCGACCCCATGCCGCCCGAAGAGCGCGACGAGCTCTTCGAGGCGCTCGACGCCATGTACGACTACCTCGCCGCGCAGGTCGCTGAGCGGCGGCGCTCGCCGCGCGACGACCTGCTCTCCTACCTGGTGCAAGCCGACGAAGACGGCGAGATGATGAGCGAGGACGAGCTGATGTCGCAGCTGATCACGCTCTACATGGCGGGCCACGAGCCCACCGCCGGCCTCGTCGCCAACGGGACCCTCGCGCTGGTGCAGCACCCCCAACAGCTGGAGCGCCTCCAGGCGGAGCCCGAGCTGGTGCACAACGCCGTGAACGAGCTGCTGCGCTACGACGGGCCCAACCAGTTCATCCGCCGGGTGACCACGCAGCCCGTGCGCCTCAGCGGGGTGGAGATCCCCGCCGGGGCCGTCCTCTACGTGGGGCTGGCTTCGGCGAACCGGGACCCACGGCGCTGGGGCCCCGACGCAGACGAGGTGGTCGTCGACCGGCCGGACGCCGCCGAGCACGTCCAGTTCGGCAGCGGTGCCCACGCCTGCATCGGCTCGCACCTCGCGCGCCTGCAGGCCCAGCTCATGCTGGGTGCCGTCCTGTCGAAGCTCGACGGGCTGCAGCTGGCCGGCGAGCCGGTGTGGAGCACGCGCATGTTCATCCGCGGCCTGTCGTCGCTGCCCGTGCGGTGCTCGATTCGGCCATGACCCACGCAGACGGAGAAGCCAGGTGAGCGAGACCGAGACAGAGACCGATCCCGAGGGCGCCGGGACGAGCATCCCGCTCCACGACTTCCTGGGCCTCGAGTTCACCTGGCAGGACGGTCCCGGCGTGGCCGAGGTGCGGATGCCGGTGAGGCCTGCCGCCCTGGGCTTCACGCGGAACCTCCACGGGGGCGCCATCGCCACCATGGTCGACCTGGCCTGCGCCCTGGCCGCCGCCCAGACGAGCGGCCACGACCCCAAGGCCGACTCGCTCATCACGATCGACATGCACGTGCGATACCTGGGCAGGCCCTACACGGACGCCGTGAAGGCCGAGGCGGAGGTGGTGCGGACGGGGAAGCAGCTGGTGGTGGTGACCTGCGACGTGAGCGACGACGAGGGTCACCTGATCGCCGTGGCGGATTGCTCGATGATGAAGGTGCCCCTGCGGCGACCCCTGGCCTAGGGCGTGTGCCTCTCCACGAGCTCTGGATGCTCGTCGAACAGGACCGGCACGAACATGAGCTCGAGCAACCTGGTGAGGTCCTCCGGGTCGGGTACGACTTCAGGCACACGGAAGAGGCCGGCGGCCACGACCAGCAACCACCTGAGCGCATCCTCGGTGCTCACGCCAGGGCGTAGCAGGCCCTGCTCCGCCGCGGACGCGAAGAGGGGCTCGACGAGTGGTCGGATCCCTTCGAGCACCGCTCGCGTCCCCACCCTGGCCATTGCCTCGCTGGAGGTGGGTGCCATGAGCGATCGGAGGCCCGGCTCGGTGGCGATGCGGGCCATGGCGATGGCGAGCCCCTCCACCAAGAAGCGCTCCGGCGGCGCCGGGGAGCCCAGAGCATCTATGACCTCCCGGCCGACCCTCACGGTCACCTGCACCACGACGGCCGTGAGCAGCTCCTCCTTCGAGTCGACGTAGCGATACACCGACGAGCGGTGGAGCCCCACCGCCTCCGCCACCGAGTCGAGGCGCAGCGCTGCCGCGCCCTGCTCGCGCACGATCTCCTCGGCCGCGTCCACCAGGCGCTTGCGCGTCGCCGCGAACTCGGCGCCGTCGGATCGAGCTTTCCAGTCCGTCATCCCCACATCATCGCTCCGGCCGACGACGCTGGGTCAGACCATCTGAAGCGATGTCTTCGCCTCGGAGCGCGAAAGAGCCCCGGCTTCGGCCGGGGCTCTTTCCTGGTCGGTCCCAATCGCTACAGCTCCACGTCCACCACCAGGGTGTAGCGGTAGAGGAAGGCGCTCATGGCC
>CAZHBH010000067.1:0-11267 GCA_964530525.1 uncultured Rhabdothermincola sp.
GTCACCCTTGGTGTAGCGCAGCGTGTTCTTCAGCTTCATGAGCTGGATGAACAGGTCGTGCTCCGGGTAGAGGCCGGGGGCGAACATCGGGCTCTTGAAGTAGAACGACAGCCACTCCTGGATCCCGGAGAGCCCGGCGCGCCGCGCCAGGTCCAGGAACAGCGCGACGTCGAGGACGATCGGCGCCGCCAGGATGCTGTCGCGGCACAGGAAGTTGATCTTGAGCTGCATCTGGTAGCCCAGCCAGCCCACGAGATCGATGTTGTCCCAGCCTTCCTTGTTGTCGCCGCGCGGCGGGTAGTAGTTGATGCGCACGACGTGGTCGATGTTGCCGTACAGCTCGGGGTAGGTCTCGGGTTGGAGGATGGTGTCGAGCACCCCCAGCTTCGAGACCTCCTTGGCCTTGAAGTTCTCGGGGTCGTCGAGCACCTCGCCATCGCGGTTGCCCAGGATGTTCGTGGAGTACCACCCCCGAAGGCCGAGCATGCGGGCCTTCAGACCTGGGGCGATCATCGTCTTCATCATCGTCTGGCCGGTCTTGAAGTCCTTCCCGGCGATCGGCACCTGCCGCTCGTCGGCCAGCTCCACCATGGCCGGAACGTCCACCGCGAGGTTCGGCGCCCCGTTGGCCAGGGGCACCCCCGAGACCAGCAGCGCGTAGGCGTAGACCTGGCTCGGGGAGATGGCCGGGTCGCTCCGCCGAAGGCCCTCCTCGAAGGCTGCGAGGCTCACGTGCACCTGCGAGGGCTGGTGGTAGGCCTCGGTCGACCCGCACCAGACCGCAACCAGGCGGTCGCAGCCGTTGGCCGTGCGGAAGCGCTCGATGTCCTCGACGAGAGCCTGGGCCTGCTCCCACTTGTCGGTGGTGCGCTTCACCCTCGTGCCCTCGAGCTTCGAAACCCAGCGCTGGTCGAACACCGCGTCCATGGCCACCACGCCCTCGAGCTCTCCCGACACCGGGCCGAGATCCCGCTCCTCCAGGACCCCGGCGGTGCGAGCAGCTTCCAGCGCGTTCGGTGAGATGGGGTCCCAGCCTCCGAACACGAGGTCGTCGAGCGAGGCCAGCGGCACCAGCTCGCGGATGAGCGGGTTGCGACCCTCCTCGCGGGACCCCAGGCGTATGTGCGCCAGCTGGGTGAGGGAGCCGACGGGAGTGGTCAGGCCCCTGCGAGCGGCGAGCACTCCCGCCACGAAGGTGGAGGCCACCGCGCCCAAGCCGGGCGTGAGGACTCCGAGGCGCCCCGTTGCGGGCGCTATTGCGACGGGATCGGTCATGCCGCCAACCTACTAAGGACTCTTCCCGAGCCCCGAAACGAGTGGGGGCCCTGCAGGCGGCCTGAGGCAGGCTGTGGGCTCAGCTGCCCAGGACCGAGTAGATGCCCTGCATCCGGGCCCTGTTGCGGCGCACCGTGCGGTCGTGGGCCCCGACGGCGTCGAGTTGGCCCAGCACCTGCTCCACGAGCCACTTGGTGTGATCGGCGTCGAGCTGCCAGGCCGACGAGTCGATCTGAGGGCGCACCAGGCGCTGGAGCCGCAGCCCGTCCCCGGGTCGGGTGTCGGGCTCGCCCGGTCGGGCGTCGTAGCGCTCGGGAAGCCAGGTGCAGTACACGTAGCCCAGCTCCCCCAAGCCGGATCCCAGCATCGCCGTGGCGGGCTGGTTGAGGGGGAGGTCGAGGTGGACCGTCACCGCTCCCCCGTCCACCAGGGCGCTGGTCTGCTCGTCCACCACCTCGATGAGGTCCTCGCCCACCTCGTGGACCACGATCGAGCCGAAGCCCCAGTCGCCCTGGATCTTCGTCTCCACCACGGAGCTCTTCGGGGTTGCGCCGGCGCGGTGGGTCTCTGGCATCGGGAGCTCCGCATCGGCGCCCAACTCGGCCAGGCAGCGCTCGACGATCGGCCTGTGCACGGTGGGAAGCCAGAGCTTGCGTGGTGGGACGTCACTGCGGGGGACCAGCGAGCTGAGCGTGGACGTGCGCTCCTCGCCCGTCCCGTCGAAGCCCACCATCGCCACGGCAGGCCGTATCGACAGGATCAGGCCCACCATGATCCCGCCCGACCTGGTGGTGGCCTTCTGGGTACGAGGGTGGCTGAGCACCGGCTCACCCTGGGTCGCCCAGAGCTGACGCCGGATGGCCTCGCCCACCGCCACCTCCTGGATCTGCTGGAGCAGGCCCCGTGATCGGTACCGGGGATCGACGATGGCGCCTCCCGTGTGGGCCACCCTCGCCCAGGGCGCCATGAGGTCGAAGTGGTACGCACCCACGACCTCGCCACCGGCCCGCACCGCCCCGAAGGCCACCCTGTCGCCGTTGCGCAGCAGGGCCGCGAGCAGGTCTGGGCGGTAGACCTCGGGGTACGGGTAGCCGTAGCCCCAGGAGCGCCAGAAGCACCGGGTGAGCTCCTCGGCGTCGTCGGGGACCAGCAGGCGAACGGTCAGCTCTTCATCGGGGTCGGCCAGGGCCACGTCCTGCGAGAGCACCTCCACCTCGCCCTCGAGGCGGCCACGCCAGTCGGCGTCGGGGAGCACGACGTGGAAGTCCGAGATGTTCCCCTCCGCTCCCCTCGTCGCGACGTGCAGGTCGTCGGCGAAGCCGAGCGCCACTAGGTCCTGGGGCAGTCCTGCCGGAGCGGAGCCGATGGGAAGGCCCTTGTCGCAGACCGACACGTGGAGCGATCCGCCCTCGGTGGCCATCTCCACCACCAGGCGGTGGTCATCACCCTCCAGCCGCTGAGCGGCCTGGTCGGCAAGCGCGTGGGTCAACGAGCGCACCTGGGTGACCCTGCCGGGGTGGAAGCCGAGGCCCCTTGCGACCTGCTCGGCAGTGGCGGCTGCAGTGGCGGTGCCTGCCGGATCGGCGGCCACCTCGAGGCGGCAGATGAGGGGTGCGTTGTCGTCGCGTGCTTCGGTCACGGGCGACGAGCCTACGTGGCAGAGCCAGCAGGGTGAGGAGCGCGAGCGCCGACCTCGTTCGCTGCTCTCAGCGGGGCCGGCGCATCCACCCGAGGCTGTCGGCCAGCCGCACCGAGCGTCGAGCCCTGTGAGCGGCCAGGTCGGCCTCTGCGTCTGTGGTGCGGGCCAGCAGCTCCCAGATCATCAGAGAGGCGTCCATCATCGGCCCGCGCGGGACCTCGGGCTCGTCGTGGTGGTGGAGCGCGGGATCGATGAACTCCGAGACGGCACGCAGCACCTCCTCGCTCGGTGGCGGGCACCCGATGTGGTCGGCGATGCGGTGCACGACGTCCGCTGTGTCGTCGTGCAGCTCGTCGTAGCGCACCACCAGGCGCTCGGGGTCGTTGTGCCATCCGGAGGCGGTGTAGCGGAGCCAGAGGTGCGCCGCGCGCTCGGGATCGATGTCGTCGCGGTGGGCCAGCGACGCGGCCACCTCGCGTGGCGAGCGCACGCACATGATCGTGCTCGAGACCTCGGTGACCGTTCGCCAGAACGGGAGGGTGAGCGAGGCCCTCGGGTCCTTCCACCCCTGAAGGCCCGGGGCGCCGAACTGCTCAGCCATCACCTTGGCGGCCTCGTCGCGCAGCGCATCCAGGGATCGGTCGACCTCCCAGTCCCCGAGCAGCTCGGGGGGGTCGTCCCAGGCGCCACCCATCGCCTCGAGGACGGCGTCGTTGATCCGCAGGACCTCCATGTTCTCCCAGTGCCCGCGGGGGTTGTACGGGTTGGGGGGCATGAGGTGATCGTCGTCGCCGATGTGAACGCCGAGCAGGTTGATGACGCGGCCGACCATCGACGTGCCGCTCCTGTGCATCCCCGTCACGCAGACGATGCTCAAGGCTTGCTCCCCCAAGATGTAGGCCGGATCGTCGGCCCTGAGCGACCCAGAACCATGGCGAGGCTCGTGTGCTGCGGCCTCAGGTGAGCAGGTGGACGATGTCGAGCACCACCTGCACGGTGAGGAGGATGAAGACCCCGCCACCGATCACCAGGTATCCCCAGCGCCACTTGTAGTCGGCGGCGAAGAAGCGCCGCACCGCGAAGACTATTGCCACCATCGACACGGCGCTGAGCGCGAAGCCCAGGATGGGGCCGAGCACACCGGTGAGCCCGAGGATCGGGCCGGCGATCGGTATGAGCACGTAGGTCAGCAGGCACCTGAGGCCCGAGAGCACGAGGGACTTGCCGAAGGCGTTCTGCGCATCGATGATGCTGACCCTCGGTGCGTCCTCGGCCAGGCCGAGCACCCGGCGAACGAACCGGTCGGCCGGGGGTCGCCGGTGGGCCGAGGGATCGACTGCAGCGGGCACGGTGGTGTCCATCACCCCGAAACCGTAGGCACCCCGAGGGCCCCGCGTCACACTGGCGCCGGCGGGCAGGGCTAGGCGGCTTCGCCGTCGGGCAGCCGAACGCGCTGGACCACGAGCTCTTCGATGTTCACGAGCCCGAAGTCGATCCGCTTGATCGAGGCTCGCTTCACCTTGAGCCTGCCGATCGCCAGCGCCCCTATGGCCAGGGCTCCGATGGCAAGGGCGCCCACGGCGAGGGCCCCGAGAGCAAGTGCTCCCATCGATCCAGCGCCTGTGGTGCTCACGCCGGTGGCCGACGCTCCGACACCTCGGCCCGCCTCCCAGCCTCCCTGTCGCACCGACCCATCAACCTCGTTGCGTTGGTCTTTCTTGGAACTCGACATACCAGAGCTTTCCACCCCTGCCTCCGACGATCCACCGTCCTTCTGCAGCCCCTCCCGCTGTAGAGTGATCCCTCCCTGCGGGGGTGTAGCTCAGTTGGCTAGAGCGCTTCGGTCGCATCGAAGAGGCCGTGGGTTCGAATCCCATCACCTCCACGCAAGGATGTCCCATGCGAACCGGCGATCCCTAGGGGTCGCCGTTCGCGTCGTAGCTTGTGGCGACGGACCAGGTGCACGTCAGGTGCAGCAGTGCCCGGCACCGCAACTCGACGGCATTCCAACTGGCGCGGGCTGGCCAAAGGTGTCGGCGTCCGCCAGCACGGTGTACACCTCCCAGGGAGCCCCGTCGGGATCGGTGACCCAGACCTTGTCCTGGGTGGCGTAACAGCAAGTCGTGGCCTGCTCGACCTCGGTGGCCAGGCCCTGAGCGGCCAGGCGGGCCGTGGCTTGGTCCACCTCGGCGGTCGTGTCGACCTCCACTCCGAGGTGGTTCAACCGGGCCCCCGGCTCGGCCGACTCCAAGAGCACCAGCTTGAGGGGAGGGTCGGCCACCGCGAAGTTGGCGTAGCCGTCCTCGACCTTGGCCGGGTCCACGCCGAGCAGCTTCGTGTAGAAGCCGATCGCCTCGTCCAGGTCCGACACGTTCAGAGCGAGCTGCACACGGGCCATGGGGCCACACCTCCGACTAGATTGACGGTGATCAATATGGACACTCGCGCTTCCTATCGACTCCTGTCAATATCTAGACTTGTCGATATGGAGACGCCCGTGGCTCGACGAGCACCCATCGCCACCATCGAGGTCCCAGACGGGTGCTGTCCGTCCGTGCTCACGGCCCCCCTAGGCGCCACGGACGCCGCCGACCTGGCCAAGGCCTTCGCCGCCCTCGCCGATCCCGCCCGCCTGCGACTCCTATCGCTCATCGCGGCTGCCGAGAGCGGTGAGGTCTGTGCCTGCGATCTGGTGGAACCGATCGGCAAGTCCCAGCCCACCGTCAGCCACCACCTCACGGTCCTCCACGACGCCGGCCTGGTCGACCGGGACAAGCGCGGCACCTGGGTGTGGTATCGCATCAACCCGACGAAGCTCGAGCAGCTCCGCAACGTCCTCGCCTGAGCCCGAGCCCACCTGAGCCCGTTCAAGGCCGACGAGGCCTAGCTGGTAGGTCTCGCACCTGCTCGCACGGGCGGGGGTGCGCCAGCGGTGCGATCTCGGTCCTCTACGGTCTGCGCCGTGTGCGATCGACGTGTGACGAGGCGACAGCGAGGGACGGTGGTGCTGGGTCTGGTGGTGCTGGTGGGCCTCCTGGCTGCCTGTTCCGCTTCGGGCGAGAGCGGACGGAGCGGATCGGGTGACGGCTCGGCGCTCACCACCAAAGCGCTGGGGCCCGCTGGCCTGCCCCTCGATGCCATCGCCGAGGTCGAGGCCTACCTGAAGCGCTGGGTGGCCGACGGGAGCTCGGCGGGGATCATGGTCCAGGTCACCACGCCTGACGGCGAGTGGTCGTACGCCACCGGTCGGGCTTCGATCGACCCCTCCACACCCATGGGCATGGACCTGGAGCACCGCATCGGCAGCGTGACCAAGACCTTCACCACCACCCTCGCCCTCATGCTGGTGGAGGAGGGCAGGCTCTCCCTGGACGAGCCCATCTCTCGCTGGGTGCCCGGGGTGCCCGGCGGCGACCAGATCACCATCCGGATGCTGGGCAACATGACCTCGGGACTCTCCGAGTACCTCGCCAACACCGAGTTCCGCGAAGGGTTCATGGCCGATCCCGAGCGCACCGTCCTACCCGAGGAGCTGCTTGCCGCCTCCTACGCCCTCGGTCCCCAGTTCGCCCCTGGCACCAGCTCGGCTTACTCCAACACCAACACCGTGCTGCTGGGCCTGGCCATCGAAGCGGTTGAGGGCAAGCCCTTCGGACAGGTGCTCGCCGAGCGCATCCTGGGACCGTACGAGCTCGATGACACCCGCTACCCCGCCGACGCCAGCTTCGCCGGCCCCCACGTGTCGGGCTACAGCACCCTCAGCCCGGCAGGAGGCGACGTGGACTCCACCACCTGGAGCCCCACCCAGGCCCAAGCCGCCGGGCAGATGACCTCCACGGTGGGCGACCTCACCACCTGGGCCCGCCTGCTCGGCACCGGTGCCCTAATCAGCCCAGAGCTGCAGGTCGAGCGCCTGCGATGGGAACCCATCGGCGACAACACGGAGGAGTGGCACTACACCTTCGGGATCGAGGAGAACAGCGGCTGGCTGGGTCACAACGGCATGATCCCCGGCTACCTCACCTACGTCGTGCACCACCCCGACCTCGACGCCACCATCGTCATGGCCATGAACACCGACCGCAGCATCGACGGCGAACCCGCTGCCAACGTGGCGCTCAACGCCATAAGCCCCATGCTCTTCCCCGACCATCCCGTTCGGGTTCCCAAGGTCGGTGCCTGACCATCGACTGACCTGGTGGTGGACGCTCCGAGTCCTCCAGGCCTCGACCCCGTGGACCTCGAGCCCGACCTCCACGGCACCAGCGAGAGAAGCGCCTCCAGCGCGATCGCCGGCGGGTCGGCGGCTCAGAGCTCGGGCAGGTCGGCGCGGTCGTCACACGACCGGTGGCCAGGACCTCAGTTGGCGGTGGCGGATGCGGGCTGGAGGTACGCGACGTCCGCTGCCGGGACCTCGGGGGCCATCGAGTGGATGAAGTGGACCTTGCTCCGGCGCTCCTGGGCGAGCCGCTGCGCCCTCACGAGCATCCCGAGGTAGCCGACGAGGGCCACGTCGGCCAGCAGCTGCAGACCGATGAAGAAGGTCCCACCGAAGACCACGGCGAGGGCAAGGGTGAGGACGACGGCCCCACCGAGCACGTAGAGGACGTCACGGCGCCGCCTGCGAGCCTGGCTGCGAGACATGGCCATCGAGCCGACGTACCCGTAGCGACCTACAGGGCCGCCTGCCCGATGCGGAACGGCGCTCATCCCGTAGCGCGCCGGGGAGGTGCGCTCGAGGGTGGACAAGTGCTTGTTGAAGGAGGAGATGGAGTTGACGTTGCGGCGCAGACCTCTGTTGCGCAGCCACATGGCCAGGTATACGGCCCATACCACCGCAAGGACGAAAAGCACCACGAACGTCACGCTCCGGTCCTGCCTTTACTATTCGTGGAAAGTAACCATCAGGTGAACACAGGTGGTGGATGGTCCCTGAGCCCCTGGCCTTGGCCACTACCGGGTGGATCAAATCTTTACGGTTCTACTACGAAAGCAATACGGGCGCCAGAGGCGCAAGTCGACCTCCTGTGGCGTCCGTCACGCCCGGACGGACCCAGGACAGGGGCCAGTGGCTGGTAGAGGCCCGTGCGTCGGGAAGCCCTTCGGGATGTGCGAGCGCCTGGGGCCGGTCAGCCGTCCAGGCCGTCGCCGGGGTCCCGGCGGTAGTTGCCGGAACGTCCACCGGTCTTCTCCCAGAGCGCTACGTCGCTGATGACCATCGTGCGGTCCGCCGACTTGCACATGTCGTAGATGGTGAGCAGCGCCACGGAGCAGGCGGTCATCGCCTCCATCTCCACCCCGGTGCGGTCGATCGTGTCGACTTGGGCCTCCACCTCGATGAAGGCGTCTTCGATGCGGAAGTTGATGAGCACCGAGCCGACCAGGAGCGGGTGGCAGAGGGGCACGAGGTCGGGTGTGCGCTTGGCCGCCTGGATGCCGGCCACCCTCGCGACGGCGAGCACGTCGCCCTTGCCGATGGCGCCCCTCGCCACGAGCGACGTGGTGTCGGGGAGCATCGTCACGCGGCCCCTGGCCACCGCCCTGCGATGCGATGGCTCCTTCGGGGTGACGTCCACCATGCGGGCACGGCCCAGTGGGTCGAGGTGTGTGAGCCCGCGATCAGACATGGAGGCCGAGTGTAGGCTAACGAGTCGTCTACCGGAGGTTCGATGCCCACCTACGAGTACCGCTGCAGACAGTGCGCACACGAGCTGGAAGCAGTGCAATCCTTCACCGACGAGCCGCTGACTACGTGCCCCGTGTGCGGTGGGTCCCTGCGCAAGAAGTTCGGGGCCCCTGGCATCGCCTTCAAGGGCAGTGGCTTCTACAAGACCGACAGCCGTTCCGGTAACGGCTCGTCGAAGACGGCCGATCCCTCGTCCGCCCCCAAGGCGGGAGGATCCTCGGGCGAGGGCTCCAAGTCCAAGTCCCCGGGCGACTCGACGTCGTCCTCGTCATCGTCGCCGGCCACCTCGGCTTCGTCCTCTTCCGCCGGCGACTGACCCGCCCTGCCCAGGGCGCTCCCCAGTAGGCACCGATGGGGTTCCCCCCAGGAGGTCGCGCGCCCTTGCACGTGTTCGAGAACCTCGCCTCGAGGCGAGGTGCGCCCAGACGGACCACCCTCGACCCGCGCCGTCTGCTGTGGCGAAGGTCCCGCTCGTGGTTCGTCGCCGCCTTGGTGGCGCTGGTGGTGGGCCTTCTCACGGCTCGCGCCGTGGGAACCTCCCAGCAGGTCGCCGATGCGCTCGGGCCCACGCTCACGGTGCCCGTGGCGGCCCGGCCGCTCGAGGCGGGTCACGAGGTGCAGGAGGGGGACCTGCGATGGCTCGACTGGCCCGAGGGCCTCCTTGCCTCACCCCCCGGAGCCGAGGTGCTCGGACGGGTGGTGACCGCACGGATCCTGGCCGGCGAACCCCTGGTGGAAGCCCGCCTGGCTCCCTCCGGCGCCGACGGATCCGAAGCCCTCTCCCGTCCCGGCAGCGTCCAGGTTGCGGTGCCCATGGGAGATGTCCGTCCGAACCTCGAGGTGGGCGACCACGTCGACGTCCTGGCGGCAGGCCCGGGTGGGTCGGCTGCTCCAGCCGGCCGATGGGTCGCCCGGGGGGCCGTGGTCCTGGCGCTGGAGGACGACTCCGCCGTCCTGGCCGTGGAGCCCGCCGACGCGGCGTCCACGGCGGGAGCCGGGCTCAGCGGGCCGGTGGCCCTCGTGGTGGTCAGCTACCGCTGATCGTGACCTCGTCGATCACGAGGCTCACGCCGGCCGAGCTCATGGGGAGCCACTCCAGGTCGGACCCGACGGCGGTGATGCCCTGCAGCATCCGCTGGAGCGTGGAGCCGATCGTGAACTCGCGCACGGGCTCGGCCAGCTCGCCACCGCGGATCCTGAGGCCCTCGGCGCCGGTGGAGAAGTCGCCGCTGATCGGGTTCACGCCGGAGTGCAGGCCCGAGACCTCCTGGACCAGCACTCCCTCGCCCACCGAAGCGATCAGCTCCTGGGCCGAGCGCTCGCCCGGAAGCAGGTACGTGGCCATGCATCCGACCGACGGCGTGGACTTGAAGCCCCTCACCGCCGACCCGGTGGAGCGGGTGCCCATGCGGCGTCCCGTGTACGAGTTGTGGACGAACTGGCGGAGCTGCCCAGCTTCGATGAGCAGGTTCCTCCGGGTGGCGAGGCCCTCGCCGTCCGCCTCGGTGGCCGTGAAGGCTCTGGCGTCGGTGGGATCGTCGACGAGGGTGACGAGGGGCGACGCCACCGTCTCTCCCAGGCGGTCGGCGAACAGCGATCTCCCCTTCAACACGGCCTCGCCGTTCAGGGCGTAGCCGAGGATCCCGAGGAACTGAGCCGTGACCCACGGATCGAGCACGATCGTGAGGCGCTCGCTGGCAGGCTTCACGGCACCGAGCATCCGGGTGGCGCGCTCGGCGGCTTCGCTCGCCGCTCGTGCGACGTCCAGCTCGCCGGGCTGCCGGCCCACCGAGAACCCGAAGCCCGTCTGGGTTTCGTCGCCCTCGCTGGCCATCGCGTAGACCGACAGGTAGCAGCCGGTCTCGCGGCCGTACGAGCGGATCCCGGTGCTGGTGACTATGGCCCCCTCCGAGATCGAGTCGACGTACTCGGCCGACTCGATGCCCGAGATGCGGTGGTCGGCAGCCCTGACCGCCCTCTCGAGCTCGAGAGCCATGTCGACCTTGTCGTCGGTGGGGAACGCCGCCAGCTCGTCGCTCCACAGCTCTAGGGCTGCGGGTTCCACGCCGTCGGGCTCGGCCAGGCCCTGGTACTCGTCGGGCGTGCCGAACCCGGCGTTGTCCCGGGCTTCCGCGAGGGTCTCGGCGAGCACGTCGGGGTCGAAGGTGCCCGCGTAGGCGAAGCCCTGGCGACCCTCGGAGATGACCCGGATGCCCACGCCCTGGGACTGGGCAGACGAGAGCGATTCGATGTCGCCCTCGTACACCCTCACCTCGGTGTCGGTGCCGCGCACGACCACGGCCTCCAGCTGCTCGCCGGAAGCTGCCATGGCCATGACGCGCTCGCCCAGCTCCAGCAGTTCGCTCTCGCTCGTGACGGGGGTGCTCCCGGTGCCGGAGCTCACGCCGCCGTCCCTCCCACGGTGAGCTTCGTGACCCGAAGGGTCGGAACCCCGTCGCCCACTGGCACCCCCTGGCCGTCTTTGCCGCACGTCCCCGGAGGTCCCATGGCGAAGTCGTCGCCGAGGGCGTCGATGCGGGACAGGACCTCGGGGCCGTTGCCGATGAGGTTGCCCTCCCGGATGGGCTCGGTGATGCGGCCTCCCTCGATGAGGTAGGCCTCGGTCATGCCGAACACGAAGTCGCCCGTGGCCGTGTTCACCTGGCC
>CAZHBH010000068.1:0-10965 GCA_964530525.1 uncultured Rhabdothermincola sp.
ATCGCTCCCGACGACACCACGTTCGCCTACCTGGAGGGGCGCCCCTTCGCTCCAACGGGGGCCGGCTGGGAGGCCGCACTCGACCACTGGCGGAGCCTCCCCACCGACGAGAGGGCCACCTTCGACAAGGAGGTCACCCTCGACGCCTCGCAGATGGTTCCCTACGTTTCGTGGGGGACCAACCCGGGCCAGGTGGCCGAGATCACCGCCTCGGTGCCCGACCCCGACTCGTTCGCCGAGCCCAGCGAGCGCGACGCCGCCCGTCGCGCCCTGGAGTACATGGGCCTCTCGGCGGGGACACCGCTGCGAGAGGTGGCCGTCGACACCGTGTTCATCGGGTCGTGCACCAACAGCCGCATCGAAGACCTGCGATCTGCAGCTGCCGTGGCAGAGGGCCGCAGGGTCAAGGCCGGCCTGCGAGCGATGGTCGTCCCCGGCTCGTTCGAGGTGAAGGAGGCCGCCGAGGCCGAGGGCCTCGACAAGGTCTTCACCGCTGCCGGGTTCGACTGGCGTGAGCCGGGGTGCTCGATGTGCCTGGCCATGAACCCCGACAAGCTCGCTCCCGGCGAGCGCGCCGCATCGACCAGCAACCGCAACTTCGAGGGCCGGCAGGGCAAGGGTGGTCGAACCCACCTCGTGTCACCGGCTGTCGCCGCAGCCACCGCTGTCACGGGGACGCTCTCCACCCCCGCGGACCTCTAGCACCGGCTCCGCACCTCTCGACCCCGCCTCGGTCGAGGCCCACCCCAGCACCCACGGGTCGCCCCGCGCCGTGGGGAGCCCGCCGAGGGGGCGATCACTCTTCGGTGATCGTCTCCTCGACCACGATCTCCTCCACCACGACCTCCGGCTCCGGCGCGGTGCCGTTGTCGGCGGAGGGCGAGGGGTTGGAGTCGAGCGGCGGCCACGGCTCCAGGGGCGTGTCGGCCATCTCGGGGGCGGCGGTGAGCTTCTTCACGGCCATGGCGATCCCGAAGCCGATGGCGGCGAGGATGCCCAGCTTGAACAGCAGGCGGAAGAATCTTTTCATCGGGAACCTCCGGCGGGGGGAGAGAGATCTGCTTTCAGTGACACGCTAGAGCAAGGCGGGAAGGGCCGCGTCAGGCCTGGGAGGTCGACGGCAGCCACGAGGGCCGACGTTCCTCGTACGCGGATATCTCCGCCTCGTGGGCGAGCGTTATGCCGATGTCGTCGAGCCCGTGCAGGAACCGGTGCCGGGTCGCGTCGTCGAGCGGGAAGCTGGTCTCCAGGTCGATGCCCGGCGCCGAGAGCGTGCGAGCCTCCACGTCGATCGTGATCTCGAGCGCGGGATCGGCTTCCACCGCTTCTAGGAGCCGCTGGGCGACGTCTGGGTCGACCGAGACCGGGACGAGGCCGTTCTTGGTCGCGTTGTTGCGGAAGATGTCGCCGAACCTGGGTGAGACCACCGCAGAGAAGCCGTAGTCGACGATCGCCCAGACGGCGTGCTCGCGCGACGAGCCGGTCCCGAAGTTGGGCCCCGCCACCAGGATGGTCGCGCCACCGAACTGCGGGAGGTTGAGCACGAACTCGGGGTCTTCGCGCCACTCCGAGAACAACCCACGACCGAACCCGGTGCGCTCCACCCGCTTGAGCCAGTCGCTCGGGATGATCTGGTCGGTGTCCACATCGGAGCGATCGAGGGGCACGGCCGTTCCGGTGATCTTCCTCACGGGATCCATGCTTCGATCCTCTCAGACCAGGTCGATCGCGTGCACGGAGACGATCCCGTCGGTGCTCTCCAGCCGCTGTTGCACCTCTTCGGGCACCGGCACCGCAGTGGAGAGCACCATGAGGGCGGACTCCCCGGTGGGGGCCTGACCCACGTCCATGTCGGCGATGTTCACTCCGGCCTCCCCCAGGGCCTGCCCGACGGCACCGATCATCCCGGGCCGATCGTCGTTGCGCACCACCAGCATGTGACGCGCTGGCGGGACGTCGACGGTGTGGTCGTCCACCAAGACGATGCGCGGCTCGCCGCGCAGGCCCACCAGCGTGCCGGCCAGCACGTGCTCGGCGCCTCTCACCGTGATCAGGTTGACGTAGTCGTGAGCAGTGGTCGACGAGGTCTCACGCACCTCGATGCCGGCGGCGGCAGCCAGCTCGGGCGCGTTCACGTACGAGACGGGGTCCTCGCTGATGCGGCCGAAGAAGCCCTTCAACAACGAGAGAGTGAGGATGCGGGTGTCGTACCCGGCGATCTGGCCCTGGTACTCCACCTGCACCTCGGTGCCCGCCTGGTGCCCGGCGCCACCGGACAGCGAGGCGAAGATCTGGCCCAGCCTCTCGGCCATCGGAAGGAAGGGCCGCACCACGTCAGAGGCCTCGGCGGCGCTCACGTTGACGGCGAACGGCACGAAGTCACCGGCCAGGGCCAGGCCGACCTGCTCGGCGATGGTGTCGCCCGCCTTGTCCTGCGCTTCGCGCGTGCTGGCCCCGAGGTGCGGGGTCACCACCACGCCCGGGAGCCCGAACAGAGGCGAGTCGGTGCACGGTTCGGTCACGAAGACGTCGAGGGCGGCACCGCCCACCCTGCCCTCGGTGATCGCATCGGCGAGCGCCTGCTCGTCGACGATCCCGCCGCGTGCCACGTTGACGATGCGGATGCCGGGCTTGGCGCTCGCGAGCAGCTCGGCACCGATCATCCCGACGGTCTCGGGTGTCTTGGCCAGGTGGAGGGTGACGAAGTCCGCGGTGGCCATCAACGACGGGAGGTCCGTCATCTCCACGCTCATCTGCCTGGCTCGGTCGGCCGACACGAAGGGGTCGTAGGCGACGATCCTCATGCCGAAGGCCGACGCCCTCTGCGCCACGAGCTTGCCTATGCGGCCCAAGCCGACGATGCCGAGCGTCTTGTCGGCCAGCTCCACTCCCGTCCAGCGTGAGCGCTCCCAGCGACCCTCCACCAGCGCTGCGTGGGCCTGCGGGATGTTGCGCGCCTGGGCGAGCAGGAGGGCCATCGTGTGCTCGGCAGCCGAGAGGGCGTTGGACTGCGGGGCGTTGACGACCATCACCCCGCGGGCCGTCGCCGCCTGGACGTCGACGTTGTCCAGGCCGATGCCGGCCCTGCCCACCACCACCAGCTCGCTTCCCGCCTCCAGCACCTCCGCAGTCACCTGGGTGGCGGAGCGGATGATCAGCGCGCTCGCTCCCTTCACGAGCCCCAGGAGCTCCTCGGACGTGGGAGACAGCTGCACGTCGACCTCGTGCCCCGCGGCTCGTAGCTCGTCGAGGCCTCCCTCTGCGATCTGCTCTGTGACGAGGATGCGGGCCATTGCCTCATCCTGACTTCCGGCGCTCACGGCCGCCAATGCGAAGGGTTCCCAGTTCCGTTCGCCACCACTAGAGACCCTCGATGGGGATCGGCTCCAGCTCGTCAGCCGGCGTGAAGCCCAGCACACGGCCGTAGAAGTAGAGCTCGGCGGTGAGCACCCGCAGGATCGACGACGCCTGGCGGAACCCGTGCTGCTCCCCCTCGAAGAGCAGGTAGGAGAACGGGATCCCCTTGTCCCGAAGCACGCGCACCATCGACTCGGCCTGGGAAGGGGGCACCACGGCGTCCTCGGAGCCCTGGAAGACGATGAGGGGGCACGAGAGCCGGTCGGCGTGGTGGATCGGGGATCGTGCCTCGTAGGTGGCTCGCTCCTCCGGGTAGGGACCCACCAGGCCGTCCAGGTAGCGGGACTCGAACTTGTGGGTGTCGCGCGCCAGCGCCTCCAGGTCGCTGATCCCGTAGAGGCTCGCCCCGGCCGCGAAGTCGTCGCGGGACGTGAGCGCCGAGAGGGTCGTGAGGCCGCCCGCGCTCGAGCCCCTGATGGCGAGGCGCTCCGGATCTGCCTCGCCGCGGGCGGCGAGGTGCCGGGCCGCGGCCGCGCAGTCCTCGACGTCGTCGATCCCCCAACGGCCGTCGAGCATCCGCCGGTAGGCCCGACCGAACCCGCTGCTGCCCCTGTAGTTCACGTCGACGACGGCGAGACCCCTCGACGTCCAGTACTGGATGGTCAGGTTCAGCTGTGGGCGCGCTGAGCTGGTCGGCCCGCCGTGGCTGATCACCACCAGCGGGGGCGCCTCCCCTTCCGGTCCCCTGGCCCTCGGGTTGGTCGGCCTGTAGAACAGCGCGTGGGCCGTCGCTCCATCTGCGCCGTCGGCGCCCGGCGACGTCGGGAACGTGATCGGCTCCGGGAGGGAGAACCACTCCGGTGCGATCCCCAGGTCGCGGGCGGGCCGCAGCGCAGCGAGCCCGGCCTCCCGCGGATCCGCCGGGACGTCCAGCACCACGATCTCCGGCTCCCGGTCGGGCGATCCCGCCAGGGCCAGGGCGCCACCGCCGAAGGAGCGCAGCGAGGACCACGACGTGTAGCGGGTGGGGATCTGGGTGAGGGTCAACCCGTCGGCGTCGACGACCCCGAGGTGGTCGATCCCGGCCTTCGTGAGCGCCACGAGGATGCGCCCGTCCGCCAGCGGTGCGTAGCGCGACATCCCGAAGACCCACTGGGGCGTCCCGATGTCGGCGTCCACGGGTCCCAGGGGTCGGGGCACCGGCAGCGAGGTTTCCGAGCCGAGCCCGACCTCTCCTGCCGCCACGCGGTAGAGGTTCCACCAGCCGCTGCGGTCGCTCACGAACAGCAGGTCGCCGCCGGGCATCCACGAAGGTTGGAAGATCGACTCATCGGGACCGCCCGCGATCCGACGGGGGTTGGTGAGCGAGATGGCGTCGCGGTCGTCGGCCAGGTCGGCCACCCACAGCTGGGTCCCGTCCCAGGGCATGTTGGGGTGGTCCCACTGCAGCCAGCAAAGCTTCCGCCCGTCGGGGCTGGGACGAGGATCTGAGACGAAGTCGGGCCCCGTGACGATCACGACGGGCTCGCCGCCGTCGTGGGCGGGCACGGCCACCAGTTCGTTGCTGGGCTCCGTGCCGTCGTCGTGGTGCAGCTCGCGCACGCACACCACCCACCGGCCATCCGCTGTCACCCGCCCGTCGGCGAACCGAGCCGAGCCGGGGTGGGGGGGCTCGGGGGTGAGGGGCCGCGGTGCGGCTCCGGCGTCGAGCCGGTAGAGGCGCTGGTCCGGCCCGTTGACGAAGAACAGCGCATCGTCGTGCAGCCACCACGCCCCGCCCCCGTACTCGTGCACACCGGTGCGGGCCGAGAAGCCTTCCGGAAGGACGTCGACCAGCTGGCCTCCAGGCCGATGGCGGACGATCGCCACCCGCCCGCCCTCCGATGGCCGCATCTCGGACCACCAGGCGTCGTCGAGGCCCGCCACGACCTCGCCCACCGAGCTTGCGCGCTCCACGATCAACTCGGCCGTGAGCGGCGAGGGCCACGAGCCGTACGGCATCTCCGGGGCGGGCTTTGCGAGGTCGGTCGGCATGGCTGGCAGGCTACAAACCGGCGCCCCGCTCGACCGCGTCGGACCGCGCGGGTCTGGGGCCGACGACGAAGAGCTTCCCCCGTCGGCAGCCGGGGGGTCGTGCGTCGGCGCGGCCTAGGCGGTGCCCGACACGAGCCGGCCGATCCGCTCGACGCCCTCCACGAGGTCGTCGTCTGCGAGGGCGAAGGAGAGCCTTGCGTACCCGGGCGCCCCGAACGCCTCACCGGGGACGATCGCCACCTTCGCCTCGTCCAGGACGACCTCCGCCAGCTCGAGCGTCGTGGAAGGGCGCCTTCCGCCCAGGTCACGGCCCAGCACCCCCTCGAAAGACGGGAAGGCGTAGAAAGCGCCCTGGGGCTCCATGCAGGTCACACCCGGGATCGCGTTGAGCATCTCGTGCATCTTCGCTGCCCGGGCCTCGAACACCGCCCGCATCTCGACCACCGCGTCGAGGTCGCCGGCCACCGCCGCCAGCGCCGCCCGCTGCGACACGTTGGCGACGTTCGACGTGGAGTGCGACTGCAGGTTGGTGGCAGCCAGGGTCACGTCGGCCGGCCCGATCATCCACCCCACGCGCCAGCCCGTCATCGCGTAGGTCTTGGCCACGCCGTTCACCACCACGCAGCGATCTGCGAGCTCTGGCACCAGGCCAGGCATGGAGGTGAACCGGTTCTCACCGTAGGTGAGGTGCTCGTAGATCTCGTCCGTGATCACCCACAAGCCGTTCTCCAGAGCCCACTCCCCGATGGCGCGCACCTCATCGGGGGGGTACACGGCACCGGTCGGGTTCGATGGCGACACGAACACCAGCACCTTCGTGGCCGGGGTCCTGGCCGCCTCGAGCTGGTCCACCGTCACCCGGAACCCGTCGCCCTCTCGGGTCGGCAGGGGGACCGTCACCCCTCCGGCGAGGGCCACCGGCTCGGGGTACGTGGTCCAGTAGGGGGCAGGCAGGAGGACCTCGTCACCAGGGTTCAGCAGCGTGGCGCAAGCCGTGTACACCGCGTGCTTCCCGCCGTTGGTCACCAGCACCTGGCCGGGGAGCACCTCGTATGCCGAGTCCCGAAGGGTCTTGGCGGCGATCGCCTCCCTCAGCTCGGGCAGGCCGCCAGCCGGCGTGTAGCGGTGGTTGCGCTCGTCGCGGCACGCCTCGACCGCTGCTTCCACGATGTGCTCGGGCGTCGGGAAGTCGGGCTCGCCCGCCCCGAAGCCGATGACGGGCTCCCCGGCGGCCTTGAGCGCCTTGGCCCTGGCGTCGACGGCGAGGGTCGCCGATTCGGTGATCGCGGCCACCCTCCGTGAGAGTCGCTCCTTCTCGCTCACTGCTCTCCTCATCCTGCCCGTCTAGCCGGAACGGGGCCGATCCGGCGAAAGGTAGCGTGGCACACGATGACCAGCGACCTTCCCGACGTTTCCATACCCCTCCACATGCTGCCGGGCGACGGCCGTTTCGGTTGCGGTCCCTCCAAGGTGCGCAGCGAGTCGCTCGGGGCCCTTGCCCAGGCAGGCGACACGTTCCTCGGCACCAGCCACCGCCAGGCCCCTGTGCGCTTCGTGGTGAGCCAGCTGCGAAACGGGCTGGCCGAGATGTTCGCCCTGCCGGACGGCTACGAGGTGATCCTCGGCAACGGCGGGACCACCGCCTTCTGGGACGCCGCCACCTTCGGCCTCATCGAACAGCGGAGCCAGCACCTCAGCTTCGGCGAGTTCTCATCCAAGTTCGCCGACGCGGCAGCGGCCGCGCCCCACCTCGCCGCGCCGGAGGTGATCAGCTCCGAGCCCGGCACCCACCCCGAGGCCAAGGCGTCGCAGGGCATCGACCTGTACGCGCTGACCCACAACGAGACCTCCACGGGCGTGGCCACGGAGCCCCGGCGGCCAGCGGGGGTGGACCCCGCCGAGGGGCTGGTCGCGGTGGACGCCACGTCGGCGGCGGGAGGGCTGCGCTTCGACCCGACGCAGGTGGACGTGTACTACTTCGCCCCCCAGAAGGCGCTCGCGTCCGACGGGGGGCTCTGGCTGGCCGCCATCTCCCCCGCTGCCGTCGAGCGGATCGAGCGCCTCTCCGCGTCGGGCCGGTGGATCCCTGCCTCCCTCGACCTGTCGATCGCCCTCGACAACAGCCGCAAGGACCAGACCTACAACACGCCCTCGCTGGCCACCATCTTCCTGGCGGCCCAGCAGGTCGACTGGGTCAACGGCCACGGCGGGCTCGAGTGGGCCGCTTCGCGCTGCGATCGCTCGGCAGAGATCATCTACTCGTGGGCGGAGGCGTCGCCGTACGCGAGCCCCTTCGTCGCCGATCCCTCAGACCGGAGCCACGTGGTGGCCACCATCGACCTGTCCGATGAGATCGACGCCAAGGTGGTGTCTGGCGTGCTGCGGGCAAACGGCGTCGTGGACACCGACTCGTACCGCAAGCTGGGCCGCAACCAGCTGCGCGTGGGCCTCTTCCCCGCGATCGAACCCGACGACGTGGCTGCCCTGACGGCCTGCATCGACCACGTCGTCTCCTCGATCTCCGGCTGACCGGCCCCAGCCGCCCTCCCGGCGGGCGCCGGACCCTGGCACGTTCGATGGCGTCAGGCGTAGCGTGGTGCCCACGGGCCGCCTTGGGGATGGGAGGGCGATGGGCCAACGGGGAGAGAGCGGGACAGCTTTCCAGCACTTCCACGAGGTGGAGCTGCCGCGCCGCCTGAGCGAGGGCAACGGCGCGCTCGCCGCAAGCGACGCGGCCCAGCTCGGGACGATCGCGTTCCGAATCGCGGGGACCGAGACCGGCTACACCTACCGCTCGACGGGGGCCGACGTGGTCGTGGAGGCCGGCGACCTAGGTGCCGACACGGTCATAGAGCTCTCGCAGGAGAGCTGGGATGGCCTCGTCGGAGATGTCGAGACTGCCCCAGGGCTGCTGTACTCCGACCGGGTGAGCTGCCCAGTGGGCAATCCGCTGAGGTTCGTGCGCTGGGAGCCGGCCCTCCGGGCCATGTTCCACGGCAGGCCCATCTACCCCCCGCAGGGCCTCGCGCTCGTGGACCGGCACGGCGCGCCCCTCGACGTGAAGCGTTCGTTCGTGCTCGACGACGACCGGGCAGACATGGCAGACCACCTCGAGGTCGCCGGCTACCTGCTGGTCAAGGGGGTGTTCTCCGCCGATGAGGTGCGCCGCCTCGACGATGCGACCGGCCGCCTGCGAAGCGGGGCCGTGGAAGGCGACGGACGTTCTTGGTGGGGAAGGAACAGCGCGGGGGAGGCGGTGCTGTGCAGGGTCACGCACGCTGCAAGGGAGCCGGCCCTGCGCGAGCTCTGCACCGACGAGCGACTCCTCTCGCTCGGATCCCTCTCGTCTTGCTCCCTCTCACTGCGAGACCCGACGGGCGACGAGGGGGCCGAGGTCCTGTGGAAGGTGCCGGACGTCGTGGAGGGCCTGGCCGACCTCCCATGGCACCGCGACTGCGGGATGGGAGGCCACGCGACCATGTGCCCGCTGCTCATCGCCACGGTGTGCACCACCGGACGCGGGGCGGCCAGCGGTGAGCTGAGGATGCTCCCCGGATCCTGGCGCTACTCGTTCCCCTTCCTCGACGCCGACGACCCCTCAGCTCCGCGCAGCGTGGGGCTGGACGTCGAGCCCGGCGACGTGACGCTGCACTACGGCGACATGATGCACGCCTCGCTCGCCCCGTACGGCGAAGGGCCGCACCGCACGAGCATCCTGTTGGCCTTCGTCCCCGACTCGCTCCCCTACTCGGAGAGCGACTTCCGGGAGGCGCTCATCAAAGGCGACGACGGACAGGTCGACCACCTCCGCGACCGCCTCGCGAAGGCCACCTGACCCACCTCAGCCCTGGCCTCCCGAGGCCTCCTGGACCTTGGCGCGACCCTCGGAGATCCACGGCATCATCGCCCGGAGCTGCTCGCCCACCTTCTCGATCTGGTGCTCGCGGCCCTTCTCCTCGAGCTCGTGGAAGCGCGGCCGGCCTGCCTCGCTCTCGGCGACCCACTCCTCGGCGAAGGCACCGGTCTGGATCTCTTCGAGGATGCGGCGCATCTCGTCCTTGGTGCGGTCGTCGATGATCCTCGGGCCACGCGTCAGGTCGCCGTACTCGGCGGTGTCGGACACGGAGTAGCGCATGCCGCCGATCCCCTGCTCGTACATGAGGTCGACGATGAGCTTGAGCTCGTGGAGGCACTCGAAGTACGCCACCTCGGGCTGGTAGCCGGCCTCCACCAAGGTCTCGAACCCGGCCTGCACGAGGGCGGTGGTCCCGCCGCAGAGCACCACCTGCTCACCGAACAGGTCGGTCTCGGTCTCCTCGGCGAAGGAGGTCTCGATCACACCTGCCCTCGAACCTCCGATGGCACCGGCGTAGGCCAGGGCGAGCTGCTTCGCCTTCCCGGTGGCGTCCTGCTCCACGGCGATCAGGCACGGAGTCCCACCGCCTTCTTCATAGGTGCGGCGGACCAGGTGGCCCGGGCCCTTCGGGGCGATCATCGCCACGTCCACCCCTGCCGGGGGCACGATGCGGCCGAACCGGATGTTGAAGCCGTGGGCGAACAGGAGCGCGTCACCTTCGTTCAGGTGTGGCTCTATGGACTCCTCGTAGACGCGCTTCTGCTCGGTGTCCGGGATGAGCAGCATGATCACGTCGGCGTCCGCAGCGGCTTCCGCCACCGACATGACGGCCAGACCCGCTGCCCGGGCCTTCTCCACGGAGCGGGAGCCCTCGTGGAGGCCCACACGGACGTCGATCCCCGAGTCCTTGAGGTTGAGGGCATGGGCGTGACCCTGCGAGCCGTAGCCGATGATCGCGACCTTCCGGTCGGCGATGACGCCCCTGTCGGCGTCGTTCTCGTAGTAGATGTTTGCCACGTCTCAATGCTCCTTATCGGGTGGGGGTGGGGTCGGCCGGGGTCCGGCTCCCGGCCGCCGAGACGGCTCCGGCCGGGCTGGCCAGCGTCGGGTTGGTGAGGGTCGCCAGCAGCACCTCGTTGGCCTCGCCGGGAGGGAGCTCGTCGATCCGGACGACGTTGATGAGCTTGTCGAGCTGCTTGACGACCTGCTCCAGAGGGGCCGAGACCGCCTCCACCGCTATGGCCATCCGGCTGAATCGCTCGTCCTCGGTGGCGGCCACCGCCAGCGCGGAGATGTTGAACCCCCTGCGGGCGAAGAGGCCGGCCACGCGCGTGAGCACCCCGGGCCTATTCTCGACCAGCACGGTGAGCAGGTGGTGCTCAGGTGGTCCCTCGGTGCCTTCGATGGCGCTCATCAGCTCCCTCCCTCCCCGTGTGCGGGGTCCACGATGATCGCATCGTTGGAGAGTCCTGCGGGAACCATGGGGTACACCTTCTCACGGCTGTCGGTGCGGAACTCTATGACCACCGGACGATCGTCTATGGAGTTGGCCTTCTCGATGGAGGGCAGCACCTCCTCGGGGGACTCGACGCGCATGCCCACGCACCCCATGGCCTCCGCCCAGCCCTTGTAGTCGGGGAGGTCCGGCGACAGGTACACCTCCGAGTAGCGCTCCTCGTAGAACATCTCCTGCCACTGGCGCACCATGCCGAGGTAGG
>CAZHBH010000069.1:0-10772 GCA_964530525.1 uncultured Rhabdothermincola sp.
GTTGTACGCCCGGCTGAGGCGGGTGATGCCGTCGAGGATGATGACGACGTCACGACCCTCCTCCACCATCCTCTTCGCCCGCTCGATGACGAGCTCGGCCACGGCCGTGTGCTCGTCGGACGGCCGGTCGAAGGTCGACGCAGCCACCTCGCCCTTCACCCATCGCCGCATGTCGGTGACCTCTTCGGGCCGCTCGTCGATGAGCAGCACGATCAGCTGCACCTCGGGGTTGTTGGTCTCGATCGACCTTGCGATCTGCTTCATGACCGTGGTCTTGCCGGCCTTGGGGGGCGAGACGATGAGCCCTCGCTGTCCCTTTCCGATCGGCGACACCAGGTCGACGATGCGGGCGGTCATGTTCGTGGGATCGGACTCCACCTCGAGCTTCAGGCGCTCGTCCGGGAACAGCGGCGTGAGGTCCTCGAACTTCGGCCGCGCCTTCGAGGTCTCCGCATCGGTTCCGTTGACGCTGTCGATGCGCAACAGAGCCGGGTTCTTCTCGTTGCGACCGGCGGGACGGCTGGCCCCCTTCACCAGGTCGCCCTTGCGGAGCCCGAACTGGCGCACCTGCTTCACCGAGACGTACACGTCGTCCTTGCTGGGCAGGTAGCCCTTGATGCGGAGGAAGCCGTAGCCCTCGTCACGAAGGTCGAGCAGACCCTCGACGTCGACTGGCTCGCCGTGCCAAGCCTCTTCAGGCTGGCGGTCTCGGTCTCGGTCTCGATCACGGTCACGACCGCGGCGCCGGCGGCGACGATTGCCAGGCTCTCCCTCTTCGCGCCCCTGCTGGCCACCGCTTCCACCGTTGCGCTGGCCGCGTTCGGCCTGGCCCGACCTCGAGGCGCTCTCGCCGTTCGCGTCGTCGGATCGTCCCTCACCGGCCGCTGGCCTGGACGCCTCGTCAGACGAGGTGACCTCGGGGGCTTCCTCGGAGCTCGACGATTCGCCTTGGTCGGCGGCCCTCGACGAGCCCTGCTCGTCTGCCGAGCTCTCCCCGGTGGATGCACCAGCCCTGTCTTGCGCAGCCTCTGGCTTCCTGCGGCCCTTCGAACCGTTGTTGCCGGCCGACCTGGCGGCGTCGTCCGGGCTTCCCGGTCCCCCGGTGGCCACTTCCAGGATCATGTCGACGATCTCGGCCTTGCGTGCCCGGGATCCGGGCTTTGCTCCGAGCGCTGCGGCGATGGTCTGGAGCTCGTCGCGGTCCTTGCTCTCGAGCGTCGCACGCTCCAGCTTCTGGGCATCCACGCTGCTCATGGCACCTCTCTGTTGACCCACGCGCAGTGGGCGCTGTGTTGATGCTCACGTTCGACCGGTCCTCGCTCCCGCTCGGATCGAAGGAACGCTGCGCTGCTCAGCCCTCGCCGTTCGGCTCGGGCACTTCGTTGGGAAAGAACGACCCGCTGCCTCTCCCCGCTGTGCAGGGAAGAGAGCGAGAAGCGATCACGTAGCCGAGCGCCTGCTCGACGGGATTCAGCGGGATCGCCGTCGGGGCTGGGAGATCCCCCGCCACCGATGACGGCAGAGCCATGCTACCCGCCCCCGTCGCCGACAGGCAACACTTGAGGTCAGGCGCGGGCAGGAGGAGAAATCGCCGCCTACGGGCTCAGGCTCCCACCAGGCGACCCATCAGCTCGTGGCCCGGCACCGTCGGCAGGCCGGCCACTCCGGCCTCGGAGTAGGTGCCCCCAGCCCCGTCGACTCGGGAGTCCACCATCAGGTAGGGCACCGGGTCAGACGTGTGGGTGCGCAGGGCCAGCGGCGTCGCGTGGTCCGGAAGCAGCAGCAACCGCCATGGGCCAAGGCGCTCCAGGCCCTCGACCAGGTCGGCGAGCACCAAGCTGTCCCACAGCTCGAGCGAACGCACCTTCTCCTCCACGTGTCCGGCGTGGCCGGCTTCGTCGGTCGCCTCGATGTGGACGATGAACAGATCCGCGCCGTCGGCCAGGGCGTCGAGAGCGCACTCCCGCTGCGCGGCGTAGTCGGTGTCGTAGCCGGCCGTCATCCCCTCCACGTCGAGCACCTCGATGCCGGTGAGCACGCCCAGGCCGCGCACCAGGTCCACGGCGCTGTTTAGGGCGCCGTCGAGCCCGTAGAGGGAGGAGAACGAGGGCATCTCGGGCTGGGTTCCCTGGCCCCACAACCAGATCTGCGTGGCGTCGAGGTCGTAGGCCTCGAGCACCTCCCGAGAGGCCTCCATCAGATCGACGAGCACACTGGCCGAGGGACCGGTCGGCAGCGCGACCGACCGACCGGTGAGGTCGTGAGGCGGAGTGCACTCGGCGTCGCCGAGCTCTCGGGGCGCGACCATCACGTGCCGGTACTCGACGCCGGCGTGGAACTCGATCCCGTCGCCGCCAAGCTGTGACTGGAGTGCCTCGATCACCTTCGAGGCGTCCTCCGTGCTGGGGTGCCCTCCCGCGAAGTCCACCATCGTGGCGTCCGGACCGACCGTCACGAGGTTGCACCTGAACGCGATCTGGTCGGGTGAGAGGCGCAGGCCGAGCGCGGCTGCCTCGATGGGTGCGCGGCCCGTGTGGTAGCGCGCGGGGTCGTACCCGAAGATCGACATGTTCCCCACGTCGCTGCCGGGAGGGAGACCGGGGGGGATCACCTCCGCCCGCCCGACCTCGCCCCTGGCGGCCAGCTCCCGCAGCACCGGCATCGACGCGACCTCCAGGGGCGTCCGCCCTCCCAGGTCCTGGTTGGGCTCGTCCGCGCAGCCGTCCGGCACGCACACCACGTGTTTCATCCACCCGATCATGCCAAGAATCCGGCGGGAACGTGCCCGGACCCACCGGCCTCGTCGCGGGAGGGCTCAGGCCAAGCTGGCCTCGATGTGGGAGCGGATCGCTTCCACGTCGTTGGGAAGGGTCACGAACCTCTCCGGACGCTCGAAGATGTCGGCGAGCCGTGGCGGGAGGGGAGGCCTCACGCCGGTGGCTGCCTCGACGGCGTCCGGGAACTTGGCGGGGTGCGCTGTGGCGAGGGCGACGACAGGGCCTTCCACGTCAGCACCCGATCCGAGCCAACGACGCGCGGCCCCCAGGCCCACCGCCGTGTGTGGGTCCACGAGCACGCCGTCGCTCTCGTACGTGCGGGCGATCACCTCGGTGGTCTCGGCGTCGTCGAGCCGGAGGGCCACCCAGCCCTCTTCCAGCTGGCCCAGGCACGCCGGGTCGAGGCTCAGCGATCCCGACGAGCGGAAGCCCTCCAACATCTCGCCCACCACCGGGCCGTCGCGGTCGAGCAGCTCGAACAGGAGGCGCTCGAAGTTCGACGAGACCTGTATGTCCATGCTGGGGCTGAGAGTCGGCCTTACCTCGCTGATGGTCATGGTGCCCGTGGTGAACAGGCGGGTGAGGATGTCGTTGCGGTTGCTCGCGACGACGAGACGGGAGATGGGGGTGCCCATCCTCCTGGCTCCGTGCCCCGCGTACACGTTCCCGAAGTTCCCCGTGGGCACGGAGAAGTTGACGGGCCCCGGAGGGCCGTGCTGGTCCTGCGCTCCGAGCTGGGCGGCGATCCGCACGTAGTAGACGACCTGCGCCATCACGCGCGCCCAGTTGATGGAGTTCACCGCCGAGAGGTGCCGCCTCTGCCGCAGATCGGCATCGGCGAACAGCGCCTTGGTGAGGTCTTGGCAGTCGTCGAAGGTGCCCTCCACCGCGATGTTGTGCACGTTGGGGGCCAGCACGGTCGTCATCTGACGCCTCTGGACCTCCGAGACCCGACCCGCCGGGTGGAGGATGAAGATGTCGATCGCCTCCCGGTCACGGCAAGCCTCGATGGCCGCCGAGCCGGTGTCGCCCGAGGTGGCTCCCACGATGGTGATCCGCTCGTCGCGCTTGTGGAGCTCGTGGTCGAACAACCGACCGACGAGCTGCAAGGCGACGTCCTTGAAGGCCAGGGTCGGGCCGTGGAACAGCTCGGCGACCCAGATGCCGTCGCTCAGCCGGCGCAGCGGCACCACCTCGGGATCGTCGAAGGTGGCGTAGGTGCTCTCCACGATCCGGGCGAGCTCTTCGCGACCCATCGACGGCTCCACGAACGGCGCCATCACCTCGATGGCCGCTTCCTCGTAGGAGGCGGAAGAAAGCCGATGGAAGGTGGTGGCCGGGAGGGTGGGCCAACTCTGGGGCACGTACAGCCCGCCGTCGCGGGCAAGACCGGCCAGCAGGGCGTCGGAGAAGCCCAGCTCGGGGGCGGCGCCCCTGGTGCTCACGTACCTCATCTGGCCACCACCTCGGCGCTCCCCCGCACGGTCGCCCTGGTCCAACGAACCCGTTGGGGTGCCGAGCTCATGTCTCGTCGGCCAGCACTCGGATTCGGCTCCCTACCCGGTGCACCACGTCGAGGCGTTCCAGGTCGGCGACGGTCGCACGCACGTCCCGCTCGCGCGCGACGTGCGTCACGAACACGATCCGAGCCCCCTGGGCGACGGGCCCACCCCGGGCCTCCGAGGAGGACGCGGGAAGGTCTTGCTTCATCGAAGCGATGGACACCCCGTGTGCGCTGAAGACCCCGGCCACGGCGGCAAGGACCCCCGGGCGGTCGGCCGCCTCCACCACCAGGTAGTGCTCGCTGAGGAGCTCGTCCATGGGCTCCAGGGGAACCGACCCGAAGGTGCCCAGGCTGGCGTGCGATCCCTTGCGCAGGTTCAGCGCTGCGTCCACCACATCGCCCAGCACGGCGCTGGCTGTGGGGCCGCCGCCCGCACCCTGCCCGTAGAACATGAGGCCCCCTGCCGCCGCTCCCTGGACGAACACGGCGTTGTAGCTCTCCCGCACCGCGGCTAGAGGGTGGGTGACGGGGATGAGCGTCGGGTGCACCCTCAACGCGATCTCGCCGGACGAGAGGCGCCTGGCTACGGCCAGGAGCTTGATGACCATGCCTTGGCTCGTGGCGTAGGCGATGTCCTCGGGGGTGATGCTGCTGATTCCTTCGCAGTGGACGTCGTCCACCGTGATCTGGGCACCGAACGCGATCGTGGCGATGATGGCGAGCTTGGCGGCAGAGTCGAAGCCCTCGACGTCGGCGGTGGGATCGGCCTCCGCGTAGCCGAGGGCCTGGGCCTCGGCCAGGGCCTCCTCGTATGCCTGTCCCGCCTCGGTCATGCGGGTGAGGACGTAGTTGGTGGTTCCGTTGACGATCCCCACCACCGCTTCGACCGTCTCACCGAGCAACGACTCCCGCAGCGGTCGCACGAGCGGGATCCCACCGGCGACGGCGGCCTCGAACAGGAGGTCCACCCCCGCCACATCGGCCGCCTCGAAGATCTCCGTGCCCGCTCTGGCGAGCAGCTCCTTGTTCGCTGTGACCACGGGCTTGCCCGCCTTGATGGCGGTGAGCAGGAGGTCGCGGGCTGGCTCGATGCCCCCCATGACCTCCACCACCACGTCGATGTCGGGGTCGCCCACCACCGACGAGGCGTCGTCGGTGAGCACGCCGGGCGCGAGCTCTACCCCGCGCGGCCGGGTGACGTCGCGCACTGCGACCCTCGCCACCTCCAGGCGCATGCCAGTGCGATCCTCGATCGGCCGAGCGCGCCGCTCCAGCAGCTCCACGAACGACGAGCCGACGGTGCCGCAACCCAGCACGCCGACCCGCACCGACTCATCGCCACCCCGACCGGCCACGGGGCGCAGGCTAGCGCCCCGCGTGCGCTGACCTGCCCGAGGTTCGGGCCACCGTCGCGCCGGCTCGGCGCGACGTTCCGCACACCGCCCGAGGCGACCCCCGTGACCCCGTGCCTCGCTCAGATGTCGAGCCGCAGGAGGTCGTCGTAGGTCTCCCTGCGCACCACGACGCGCGCCTCCCCAGCCGAGACGAACACCACCGCAGGTCTGGGGACCTTGTTGTAGTTCGAGGCCATGGTGTGGCCGTAGGCGCCGGTGACCGGCGTGGCCAGGACGTCACCCACAGCGAGGTCAGCCGGCAGCTGAGCGTCGCGCACCAGCACGTCGCCGGACTCGCAGTGCTTTCCCACCACGGTCACGACCAGGGGTCTCTCCGCCATCGGCGCCCGGGGCAGGAACGCCTCGTAACCACTCCCGTACAACACGGGCCGCGGGTTGTCGCTCATGCCGCCGTCGACTGCCACGTAGGTGCGGATGCCCGGGAGCGACTTGATCGTGCCCACCGTGTAGAGGGTCATCGCAGCCGACGCCGCTATGGCACGTCCCGGCTCGGCTGTGACCCTGGCGCGGATGCCGTGAGCGGTCCTGGCCCGCTCGATGGCCCGACCCCACTCGGCGATGGAGGGTGCCTCCTCGCCTTGGACGTAGGGGACGCCCAGGCCCCCGCCGATCGAGAGCTCCTCGAAGCCCTGAGCGTTCACGAAGGCGGCGAGCGCCTCCACCTCGAGCTCGAAGAACTGGGCGTCGAAGATCTGGCTCCCGATGTGGGCGTGGATCCCCACGAGGTCGACAGCGGCGGAAGCCGTTGCCCTCGCAACGGCCTTCTCGGCGGCACCCGACACCAGGCTGAAGCCGAACTTGGTGTCCTCCTGGCCCGTGCGCACGAACTCGTGGGTGTGCGCCTCCACCCCCGGCGTGACCCTCAGGAGCACCTTGGGAACGGCAGCCCCGCCGGCCACGAGCGCCTCGATGCGATCCAGCTCCTCGAAGCTGTCCACCACCACTCGCCCCACTCCCACCTCGAGAGCCGTCGCCAGCTCGTCGGTGGACTTGTTGTTGCCGTGCAGGACCAGGCCCTCCGGAGGGGCGCCAGCAGCCAGCGCCACGTGCAGCTCGCCTCCGGTCGACACGTCGATGCCCATCCCCTCCTCGGTTGCGAGCCGGGCCATGGCGAGGCAGAGGAAGGCCTTCCCCGCGTACGAGACCCCGGGGCCGAAGGCCTCGACGGCCTCCCTGCACCGAGCCCTCAGGTGCTGCTCGTCGTATGCGAACAACGGGGTACCGAAGTGCCTGGCCAGCTCCAGGGTGTCGCAGCCACCCAGGATGAGCTGGCCCTCGGGACCCACCTCGCTGTTGTCGGGCAGCAGGGAGAACGGGATCGAGCTCACATCTGCTCCGGTGCGTCGATGCCCAGCAGGTCGAGGCCGATCTTGAGGCCCACCTCGGCGGCAGACACCAGTGCCAGGCGGGCCTGGGTGAGCTCTGCAGGTACGCCGTCGCCCAGCACGTAGCAGTCGTGGTAGAAGCCGTGGAAGTCGCCCGCCAGCTCGCGCACCCACGTGGTGATCCGGTGGGGGGCCCTCTCCCGGGCCGCGAGCGCCACCACGTCGGGCAGCTCCCCCAGCGAGCGCAGCACCTCCAGCTCGCGATCGTGGACCAGCAGCGACAGGTCGACCTCCTCCGCAGGCGCGACCTTCACACCGCGCTCGCCCGCCACCCTGAAGATCGAGCGGATCCGGGCGTGTGCCATCTGGACGTAGAAGACCGGGTTGTCCATCGCCTGGCTGCGCACCACGTCGAAGTCGAAGGTCTGCGGCGAGTCGATCGACTGGAGCAGGTAGGTGAGCCGCGCCGCGTCCGGTCCTACGGCGTCGAGCACCTCGGCCAGCTCGATGATGGTTCCGGCCCTCTTGGAGAGCTTCACCTCTTCACCGCCCTCCATGAGGGTCACCATCTGCGTGATGGCCACCTCCAGGCACGAAGGGTCGTGGCCGAGGGCAGCTATCGCTGCCCGCATGCGGGCGACGTACCCGTGGTGGTCGGCTCCCCAGACGTCGATCAGGAGGTCGGCCCGGGTGAGCTTGTCGCGGTGGTACGCGATGTCGGGCAGGAGGTAGGTGTACTCGCCGTCGCCCTTCACGAGGACCCGGTCCTTGTCGTCGCCACCGTCGGTGCTGCGCAGCCAGGTGGCCCCGTCGGACTCGTAGATGGCGCCGTTGCCCTCGAGGTCGGCGAGCGTGCGGGCTATGGCCCCGCTCTCCACCAGCGAACGCTCGCTGAACCAGTTGTCGAAGCGGATGTGCATCCGCTCGAGCGTCCGCCTGTGGTCCTCGATGGCGCGGGCCTCTCCCCACTCCATGGGGTCGGCCCCAGCCGGCATCTCCGCCGCCCACTGGGCGATGTACTCGCCCAGGTAGCCGCCTTCGGGCACCTCCTCGCCGCGCTGGCGGGCCGCCAACGACTGGGCGAACAACGCCATCTGGGTCCCGCGGTCGTTCAGGTAGTACTCCCGGGTCACCTCGTAGCCGCAGCGCTCCAGCAGGCGAGCCAGCGAGTCGCCGTAGGCGGCACCCCTCCCGTGGCCCGCGTGGATCGGCCCGGTGGGGTTGGCGCTCACGAACTCGACGTTCACCCTGGTCCCTCCGCCCAGATCGGGGCGGGCGTAGCCGTCTGGACCCGCAGCCACGATCTCGGCGAGGAGCTCGTAGAGCCAAGAGCTCGCCAGGTGGAAGTTCACGAACCCGGGACCGGCAACCTCCACCTTGGCCACGTGTGGGGGCAGCTCGGCCGACATCCTCTCCACGATGGCCACCGCCAGATCACGCGGGTTCCAACCTGCGCGCTTTGCCGTCGCGAGGGCCACGTTCGTCGACCAGTCGCCGTGCTCCCTGCGCGCCGGCCGCTCCAGGTCGACCCGCTCGGGCAACGGCGTCACCTCGAGGCTGTCCAACACCCTCAGCACGGCGTCGGCCAGCTGGTCGCGGATCACGGATCTCCTTCCCGAGGGGCGAGCCCGAAGCTCCATCGAGCCTGTGCGGGCGGTCGCCAGATCGTACCCGTCAGCCCTGAAGTCCCCGGAACCCGAATCACCGGTCGCCTGGCGCTTCACCACGCCTTCGGGCCTGGCCGGCGAACAGGACGGCCGGCACCAGCGTCGCCGGCCACGCTCGACGCCAGCGCCATCCCCGCGACGATCCTGCGCATCCGCGTGCTGCCAGCTGCTGCCCCCAGCTGCTGCCCCCAGTCGAACCCGAGGACCCACGGACCTCTCCGAGGTTCGTAGATCACGATCGTTCGTGGGGGACCCCGAGGGCTAGGCTCATCTCTCCCCCGCCCTCGTAGCTCAGGGGATAGAGCATCGGCCTCCGGAGCCGTGTGCGCAGGTTCGAATCCTGCCGAGGGCGCGATTGCGACGGCGCGAGCCATCGGGACGGCAACCTGCCGAGGTTTGCCGAAGCTCACCGGGTGATCCCAAGGGCTCGTGCTCGGGGGGCGACCGGATTCCGAGAAGGGTCGCCGCTAGCGTCGCTGCGCATGACGAGCGCACGAACGACACGGCTTCCTCGCGGCGCGGGCGATGCACGCGGGAAGGGCAAGGGCAGACGCCTGACGGCCGGGTTGCTGGCGGGAGCAGTCGCCGTCGCCGGGCTGGTGCTGACGACCTCGGCGCCGAGCTCGGCCGCTGGTGCGCTCAGCACCCAGGTGACGATCGACGATCGGTGGGACAGCGGCTACTGCGCCAGGGTGAGCGTCACCAACCCGACCGCAGGAGCGGTCGACTGGCGTGTCACGTTCGCCGTGGAGGGGACCGTGGACCAGCATTGGAACGCAAGCGTCACCCAGGACGGGGCCAACCTCACCGCCGAAGGGGATGCCGCCTGGAACGACGTGATCCCCGCCGGGGGCACGTACGACCAGTTCGGCTTCTGCGCCCGCTCGACGGGAGGCGAGCCCACCACCACGACGGTGCCGCCGACCACCACGACACCTACACCACCTACGACTGCTCCGCCTCCGGTCGACGGCGAGATCCGGCCCCCTCTCTCGACCAGGGGAACCGACATCATCGACGCCGACGGCGATGTGGTGGTCCTCCAGGGCGTGAACTGGTTCGGCTTCGAGACAGGCAACCAGGTGGTGCACGGACTGTGGACCAGGGACTACCGGGACATGCTTGGCCAGATCGTCTCGCTCGGCTACAACACGCTGCGGATCCCGTTCTCCATCGAGGCCCTGCGGTCGTCCCGGCACGTCGAGGTGAACACGGGAGTCGGCAACCAGGCCCTGGCGGGCAAGACGCCGATCGAGGCGCTCGACGTGATCGTCGAGGAGGCCCGCCGCGTCGGGCTGCTCGTGGTGCTCGACAACCACAGCCTCGCGAACGACAGCTTCATGCATCCGCTCTGGTACGACGGCAACTACTCCGAGGACGACTGGGTGACCACCTGGGAGATGGTCGCCCGCCGTTACGGCGACGATCCCAACGTGATCGCCGCCGACCTCAAGAACGAGCCCCACGGCCAGGCGAGCTGGGGCGACGGCGGGCCCACCGACTGGCGGCGTGCTGCCGAGCGGGCGGGTGCGGCTGTGCAGGCCATCGCTCCGCACTGGCTGATCGTGGTCGAGGGTGTCGAGGGGCCCATCCCAGGCCAGCAGCTCGACCAGCACTGGTGGGGAGGCAACCTCGAAGGCGTCCGCAACGCGCCGGTCCGCCTCCCGGTGGCGAACCGGCTGGTCTACTCACCCCACGAGTACGGGCCCCGGGTGTTCGCCCAACCGTGGTTCTCGCTCCCGCCGGAGGAGATGGAGGCCGAGCTCGCCAGGCGCTGGAGCCTGGGCTTCGGCTTCATCCTCGACCAGGGGATCGCCCCCGTGCTCATCGGTGAGTTCGGCGGGCGCGACGTGGGCGACACCTCCACGGTGGAGGGTCGGTGGTTCGACCAGTTCGCCGACCACCTCGCCGCTCGCCGCATCTCTTGGACGTACTGGTCGTGGAACCCCAACAGCGGTGACACCGGCGGGATCCTCGACGACGACTGGCGAACGGTCATCGCTCGCAAGCAGATCCGCCTCGACGAGCTGATGGCCGCTGTGGGTGTTCAGGTGCCGCCGACCACGACGGTTCCCCCCCCCACC
>CAZHBH010000070.1:0-10638 GCA_964530525.1 uncultured Rhabdothermincola sp.
GGCAGAACATCAGCTTCCCAAGCTGAGAACGCGGGTTCGATTCCCGTCACCCGCTCCAGTGCGAAGGCCCAGGGCGCGAGGCCCATTGGATGACGGATCTTGGCCGCTGAGCTGACCACAGCGGAACGGCTCGGTGCGAACTCCCGATCCAAGCCCCGGCACTGAACTTGGAACTGCGGCGGGAAGTCCAGGTCTCGAGCCTCCTGGCAGGCGCGACGGAGCCGAAGGCCAGGATGTGCACCAATCCAACCAACTAACGCTGTCGTGATGAGCGATATTTATCCACACGCACTGTCGGTTTGTTGGTAGCTTTGGATCGTGATCTACGCCACGCCCCCCGTCACCGATGCCGACCGCGTCGTGCTCGACCGCATCGAGGAGCTCCGCTCCAAGCTGCAGTTCTACCTGCGCGAGCCTCGCCGTTGGTACGGCAGCCTCCGGCGGGCGACCCTGGCGCGCGCCGTCCAAGGCTCGAACTCGATCGAGGGCTACCACGCCAGCGTCGAAGACGTGGTCGCCATCGTCGAGGGTGAGGAGCCGCTCAACGCGGACGAGGAGACCCGTCACGCGATCGAGGGTTACCGAGACGCCATGACATACGTGCTCCAGCTCGGTTCCTCGCCACCGATGCCCATGCTCGATGAGTCGCTCGTGAAGTCACTCCACTTCATGATGCTCAAGTACGACCTCACCAAGAACCCTGGCCAGTGGAGGCCCGGCGCGGTGTGGGTCGAGAACCAGGACGGGGAGGTCGTCTACGAAGCGCCCCCACGAGACGAGCTCGAGGGCCTCGTGTCGGAGGTCCTCGAGACCGTGAACGAGGGAGCCGGCGATCCCCTGGTCCGAGCCGCGATGGCACACCTGAACCTGGCGCTCGTCCACCCCTTCAGCGACGGCAACGGACGGACGGCTCGATGCGTTCAGTCCTACGTGCTCGCGGGCGACGGGCTGCTGTCACCAGAGTTCCTCAGCATCGAGGAGTACCTCGGTCGCAACACGACCGCCTACTACGACGTGCTCACCCAGGTGTCCCATGGAACATGGAGTCCAACTCAGAATGCGCGGCCGTGGCTCCACTTCTGTCTGTCGGCCCACTACCGCCAGGCGCAGACGCTTCTGCGTCGCATCGAGGAGACCGAGGCGCTGTGGGACCGATGCGACCAGCTGGCCCGGCGCCACCGACTGCCCGACCGGACGGTCGGCGCGCTCTGCGACGCCGCCCGCGGGTGGCGGCTGCGCCGGTCGCTCTACATCAAGACGGTCAAGTCCTCGGCCGGCGAGGAGATCACCGACGCCACCGCCACGCGCGACCTGAGCGCGATGGCCAAGGCGGGACTGCTAGACCCGGTCGGCGAGAAGCGCGGCCGGTACTACCAGCCCACCCCCGAGCTGACCCAGGCCTGGCGCGCAATCCGCGAAGGGCGTCAAAGCCGACCGACCGACGACCCGTACCAGCTCGTCCAACCACAGCTCCCCGGACTGGGAGCGTGACCCCTACGGAACGGCGATGAGGGCCCGACCGGGCCGGCGCTGCTAGGGCCAGAAGACCACGTAGGCCAGCGCGGCCAGCGCCAGGCAGGCAAGCGAGGCGACGACGGCGACCGAGGTGATCCGGTTCGCCTGCCTCAGCTCGCACAGGTCCCCGTCGGACGCACCCGGCCGCCGGGCGGCTGCTCGGAGGCGCAGACCCAGGATCCCTCGAAGGGCGCACCCGACGAGGGTCGCTATGCCGAAGAACACGAGGAGTGCCCTCATCAGCGCGTCCTAGAGGTCAACGTCTACGAGGGGAGCCCGGAGCTCGTAGAAGCGGAAGAAGTCGTGCTCGAGGGGCAGGACCTCAGCGCCTTCGAAGCCGGCCCGCCGTGCGTAGTCGTCGAGCACCGATGGTCGCATGACCGTGCCGGTGCCCACCGACGGCGAGCTCGACATGCCGTCGGGCAGGCAGCACACGAGGGAGTAGCCGTACATGAGCCGCTCCACCTCGTCGCCGGGGCCCTCGAAGCGCTCTCCCACACGCTCGTCCATGACGATGACGGTTCCCCCCGAGCCAGCCATCTCGCGCATGGTGGACAGGACCCCTACCGGATCGGGAAGGTCGTGGACGCACTCGAAGGCGAAGACCAGGTCGTAGTCGCCCTCCGCGGCGGCGGCGTCTCCCTGGTGGAACCTGACCCGGTCACCCACCCCCGCATCAGCAGCGTTGCGCGTAGCCATCGCCACAGAGGGCCCGTCGAGATCGAAGCCGTCGACAGTCGTCGAGGGATATGCCGTGGCGATCCCGATGGACGACCAACCGCCTCCGCAACCGATGTCGGCCACTCGGGCGCCCGCAGACAGGCGGGCGTGAACCTCGGGAAGCCCAGGTAGCAGCTCCCTTCCGAGCTGGTGCAACAGCAGTGGGCGGTTGGCGTCGGCCTGAGCTGCGCGGGGGCCGTCGCCCATCTCCGCCCAGCTGAGCCCGCCGCCGCTGCGGTAGACCTCCACGAGGCGATCGAGGTTCAGGCCGGCCGCGGCCACGAAGCGCGGGAGAGGGCCCATGAACATCGGGCTGTCGTGATCGAGGAGGACTTCGGCGTGCGCCGCCGGAAGGGAGAACCGGCGCTTCGAAGGCGCTGCGTCGAGATCGTCGACGGTCACGTACCCGCAGACGGCCTGGTGCTCCAGCCACTCGCGCGCGTAGCGTTCCGACGATCCCGTGCGTTCGGCGAGCTCCTCGGAGCTGAGCGGACCACCGTCGGCCAGAGCCCTGTACCAACCGAGCTGGTGGCCCAGGTAGAGCGCCTGCACCTCCTGGGCACCCAGCACCGCCGTCAGGACGCGCTCGGCGAACGACTCGACCTCTGATGACTCGGCGTCACCCATGACGGCTCCCATCGTTGGTGGACGAGGGGAGGTTAGAGCGCCCGATCCCACGCCGTTCGATCGGGGTGCCGGACGCTCCTACTCGACGTCCGACCTGAAGCCCGCGTCCAACTCCGGTCCGGCACCGTGGCTCACGTCACGATCGTCGGGCAGCGGCCGCGGGTCTTCCGTCATGGACGAGGACGGCCGCTCCACGGGGGCTGCGACGAAGCGAGCCGAGCGCGCCGACCTCGACACGAAGAACTCGACGACCTCGTCAGCGCCGTCGGCGTCCGCGTCGACGCGCACGATCGCGGTCGGGTCCTCGGGGGTGGTCTCGCCCTCCTTCACCGCTTGACGGCCGGCACCGAGCACGAAGGTCGCACTCGACACCCCGAGGGCTCCCGCTGCGACGAAGGCCGCCGCCAACACCCAGCGAGACGTGCCCTCGACGTCGACGAGCCACACGAGCGGGAGCACCAGAAGACCGCCCACGATCCCGCCGAGCACGGCCCCGAGCAGGGCTCCTCGGGCGAAGGGGCCCGTGAAGAGGCCTGGCCCGATGGCCACGAGGCTGTCGTCCATCTCCGACTCCTGGCCCAGGGCGAGTGCGTCGAGAGCATCGTCCTTGTCGCCCATCCGGGCGTTCCCCTCGGGGAACCTGCCTCGCGCCGCCTCGGCAGCTGCGCGGGCATCGCGACCACGGGTGAACGTAGCGAGCACGTGCGATCGGAAGTCGGTGTCTGCGGCCATCTCTCCCCTTTCGTGTGCAAGGGCTTCTACCCGTGCAGGGGCTTGCGAAACTGGCGCGCAGTGCACCCCGGTGGCGACGCCCAGGTGAGGGACGCCGCCACCGCGGCCCCTAGGCCGAGTGCTCGGCGAGGATGGCCTCGATCTGGCCGAGGGCTTCCTTCATCCCTTCCTCCATGCCCATCTCCAGGACCTTCTCCATGGCTTCCTGCGTGGGGAAGGTGGTCTTGATCGACATGCGGGCACGGCCGTCGCCTATGTCGTCGATCGTGACCGTCATCACCGAGGTGGGCATGTGGGGGTTCGGCTCTCCCGTGTCGTCCGCGAAGCCGTCCTCGAGCTCCAGCTTCCCCGGCGGGTCCAGAGAGATGATCCGCCACCAGCCGTGGTAACGCTGCCCCTCGGGGTCCGTCATGTAGTAGCGCACCGCGCCACCGGGCTCGAACTGGTGGTCCACGAACGTCGCCGGATAGCCCGGAGGCCCCCACCACCTCTCCAGCTGCCTTGGATCTTCCCAGAGCTTCCACGCTCGGGAAGCGGGGGCCTCGAGCTCGGTGGTGATCACCATGCTCAGGTTCTCGGGATCCTTGCTCACCTCGGTGACGGTCATGATGTCTCTCCTTCCCAGGATCCAGCGAGGATCTCGCTGAATCTGTCGATGCGGCTGCGCCACAGGTCTTCCAGCTGGTCGAGCGTCCTCGCTGCCTCCCGGACGGTCTCGATGTTGGTGTGAACGAGCTGCTCCCGGCCCCTGCGCTGCTTGGTGACGAGCCCCGCTCGCTGCAGCACGGCCACGTGCTTCTGCACCGCGGCGAAGCTCATCTGGTAGTTGCTGGCGAGCTCGGAGACCGAGTGCTCTCCGCCCATCGCACGCCTGAGGATGTCGCGGCGCGTCTTGTCGGCGAGCGCGTGCAGGACCTCGTCGGTCCGCTCCTCCCCAAGATCTACAACCATTGGGTTGTACATTAGCGGTGGTCATCGAGCGCGTCAACGGCCAGAACGAGGTAGAGAGGAGGCATGGCCCTCCTTGCCGACACCCCGCTTCGCACCCTCGACGAGTACCTCGCAACCGACACGGGTGGCCTGGGCCTGCGAAGAGCGGTCGACATCGGCCCCGAGGCCGTGATCGACGAGGTGAGTCGCTCGGTCCTGCGGGGCAGGGGCGGCGGCGGCTTCCCCACGGGAAGGAAGTGGGCGGGAGTGCGCTCGCAGCCCGGGACCCGGCGCTACCTGGTGGTGAACGGGGCCGAGGGCGAGCCGGGCACCTTCAAGGACCGCATGCTCCTGCGCACCAACCCCTACCAGCTGGTGGAGGGTGCCATCATCGCCGCCTTCGCCGTGAACGCCAGCGAGGTGTTCATCTGCGTGAAGGAGAGCTTCGAGGCCGAGCGTGAGGGGGTCCTGCGCGCCGCAGCCGAGATGCAAGAGGCCGGCATCTGCTCGGACTGCCGGATCACAGTGGTGAGCGGGCCCGACGAGTACCTCTTCGGCGAGGAGAAGGCGATGCTCGAGGTCATCGAGGGCAAGGAGCCCCTGCCCAGGCTCCTCCCTCCCTACGAGCACGGCCTGTTCGCAACCGGTCCGCAGCAGGGCTGGGAGGCCCACCCCGAACCGGGGTCCGGCAACGGGCGGGGGTCCAACCCCACCTTGGTCAACAACGTGGAGACGCTCTCCAACGTGCCCCACATACTCGCCCGGGGCGCCGACTGGTTCCGCTCCCAGGGCACCGAGCGATCACCTGGCACGATCCTCGTAACCGTCGTGGGAGACGTCGTCCACTCCGGCGTGGGCGAGCTGCCGATGGGAGCCCCCCTCTCGGAGGCGATCGGTGTCATCGGGGGAGGGGTCCGTGCGGGCCGGAGCCTCCAGGCGATCCTGCCGGGAGTGGCCAACGGCGTCCTCACCGCGGCCGCCGTCGACACACCCCTCACTTACGAAGCGATGCAGGACGCTGGCAGCGGCCTGGGATCGGCGGGGTTCATCGTGGTCGACGACTCCGCCTGCATCGTCGACGTCGCCCGCAAGGTGTCGCGGTTCTTGTACGTGGAGTCGTGCGGGCAGTGCCCGCCGTGCAAGCAGGGTTCGGGCGAGATCACCGCAGCCGCCGACCGGATCGAGGCCGGGACTGGTGAGGTGTCCGACATCGAGATCATCACGGGGTGGTTGTCGAGGGTCACCGACGGCAGCCGCTGCTACCTAGCCACCCAGGAGCAGGTGGTGATGGCCAGCATCCTGCAGTCGTTCGGCGACGACGTGGCTCTCCACGTCGCCTCGGGTGGCTGCTCGAAGCGCCGCCGCTGGCGGCTCCCGAAGCTCGTCGACATAGCCGACGGCGTGGCTGTGCTCGACGAGCGCCAGCCCCTCAAGCAACCCGACTGGACCTACGCCGCCGAAACCTGAGCCGCCGCTCCCCAGACCCTGCCCGGCTCAACCGAGTCCGTGCAGGAGCAGTCCCCGAAGGCGGGCGGCGGCCACAGCCGGCGGCTCCGGGTTCGGATCCTCGGCCCGGAAGCTGATGGCCCCGAAGAGCAGCTGGCCCACGGCGACTATCACCTCCTCGGGCGCGGCCGGCCGGAAGGTCCCGTCACCCAGGCCCTCGCGCACGAGCTCGTCGAGGACCGTCCCCACCTCGAGGCCCGCGACCGTGATGGTCGCCCTGGTCGACGAGCCCAGCTCCGTGGGACCGTTCTGCACGGCCACCGCTATGCGGAAGAAGGCGACGTTGCGGTCCACGGTGTCGAGCACGACCCGAAGGAAGGTCTGCAGGCGCTCGGCGGTCCCACCGTCCTCCGCGGCCAGCGCCGACGCCAGGTCGTCCACCAGCTTCTGGCGGGCGGCATCCATGCAGGCCGTGAGCACGTCGTCGCGGTTGGAGAAGTGGTTGTAGAGGGTCGAGCGCGACACACCCGCGGCAGCGGCGATCTCCTCCATAGACACCTCGATGGAACCCCGCTCGGCGAACAGGCTGCGAGCACCTGCCACCACCTGCTCACGCCGGAAGTCACGGATGACCTCTGTCAGATCTCCACTGCGTTCGCTGCGCTCCACGCGACCTCCCAGGCCCTGCCCAGGCTAGATGCCACCCACGTCGACCGGCAGGTTCTCGAGCCGGCGGAACACGAACGAGGGGGGCGTGAACCGCACCTCCTCCTCGATGAGGGTGGCGCCTTCCGGTAGGGCCTCCAGCGCCCGACCGACGACGTGGCGCATCTCGGCGCGGGCGAGGTGGGCACCGATGCAGTGGTGGGGCCCCCGCCCGAAGGCGATCAGCTCGGTGGTGTCACGGGTGACGTCGAGCCGATCGGGATCGGGGAACACCGCCGGGTCGCGGTGCGCTCCCGCCAGCGACAGGAACACGATCTGCCCCTTGCCCACCTCCCGCCCCGCGATCTCGCATTCCGCCACTGTGAAGCGCGGGAGCATCGTGCCTCCCAGCTCGAAGCGCAGCAGCTCCTCCACCGCCCCGGGCAGCAGGCTCGGCTCCGAACGCAGGAGGGCGAGCTGATCGGGGTTGGTGAGCAACGAGTGCAGGCCCAGGGTGGAGGCGTGCGAGGTGGTCTCCGTTCCGGCGATCACCAGCGCCACGACCATCATCACCACCTCGTCGTTGGTGAACCGGTCGTCGGCGTCGTAGGCCTGCACGAGGTCGGTCACCATGTCCTGCTCGGGATGCTCCCGGCGCTGCGAGACCAGCCAGCGCAGGTACTCCACCAGCTCGGAGATCTGCTCCTCGCTGCGCTTGCGCTCGTCGGCGTCGAGGAACGGGTCGACGACGCGCACGGCACCGCCCACCAGAGCGCGGAAGCGCTCCTCGTCGCCGCCCTTCGGGGGCACGCCCGTGATGCGGCTGATCACCGTGGCGGGGATGGGCAGCGTGTACTCGCTCAGATCCACCACACCCGTGCGCCCTTCGAGAGTGGCGGCGGCTGCTTCCTCGACCACCTCGGCCACGAGGTGGTCCATGCGGCGCACCGCTGCAGGCGTGAACGCCCTCGATGCCAGGCGGCGGGTGCGGGCGTGCTCGGCGCCGCTCTGGGCGAAGAGGCTCGAAGTCAACAGCCATTCCCCCACCGATCCCGGTTCCGGCTGCTCGAAGCCCTCCCACACCGTCACGCTGTTCGTCACCCGCTCGGGATCGAACAGGAGCTGGCGCACCAGCCTGTGGCTCGTCGCCACCCACACGCCGTAGGCGTCGATCCGGTGCAGCTCCTCCACCTCCCGGACCCGCGCCGTCACGCCGTGGGGATCTCGGTGGTACTCCTCTGACAAGGGGTCCATGACCACCGTCGAAGTAGGCATCCCCGCACCTCCCGCTCTTGCCGGCCGGCCCTCGGCCCGCACCCGATTGCCTAGCAGCTGGCTGGACACGCTGTCCAGCGCTTCGTACAAGCTGCTCAACCATCCCGCAACCCCGCTCGGGGAGCCCCTGCCGATCGATTGGGAGAGAATCTTCTAGAAGAGGTGTCGATCCCCGCGGAGCCGTTCGTAGAGATGGTGCCGGCAACCGCCGGCAGGCAAGGGAACCCCCAGGACAAGGAGACATGTGATGGCTGAGTACCTGCTCTCTGTGTGGCACGAAGAGGACTACGAGGTGGACTTCTCGGGAGACGAGATGCAGCGCGTCGCTGGACAGGTGGGCGCCTTCAACGACGAGGTCCAGGCCGCCGGTGCCTGGGTGTTCGCCGGGGGCCTCCAGCCCGCCACCTCCGCCACGGTGGTGCGCTCGACCGACGGCGACGTGTCGATGACCGACGGGCCCTTCGCGGAGTCCAAGGAGGTCCTCGGTGGGTTCTGGGTGATCGACGTCCCCGACCTCGACGCTGCTCTCGAGTGGGCCCGCAAGGGTGCCGCCGCCTGCGAGGGCCCGGTGGAGGTCCGCCCGTTCCAGGGTGGGTGACGACCTCGAATCCGTCTTCCGGCGGGAAGCCGGGCGCTGCACCGCCACCCTCATCCGCATCCTCGGCGACGTAGAACTCGCCGAGGATGCGGTGGCGGAGGCCTTCGTCGTCGCGGCCGAGCGTTGGGCGACGACAGGCGTGCCGCCCAACCCCGGGGGTTGGATCACCACGACCGCCCGCAACCGTGCGATCGATCGGCTCCGTCGGGAGGCGACCCGCGACGACCGCCACATAGCTGCCCTACGGGCTCGGGACGACGACGTGCGAACCCCGGAGCCACCGGAGCAGCACGACCTCGACGCGCTCGTGGAGGTCGTGCCCGACGACCAGCTGAGGCTGATGTTCCTGTGCTGCCACCCCTCCTTGAACCCCGACGCACAGGTGGCCCTCACCCTGCGACTCCTGGGAGGTCTCGACACCGCTGAGGTCTCAAGGGCGTTCCTGGTTCCGGAGGCGACCATGGCCCAGAGGATCGTGAGAGCCAAGCGCAAGCTGCGGGACAACCACGCCCCCTACCGGATCCCCCGCGACGCCGAGCTCCCAGACCGCCTCCGACTGGTGCTCACCGCCCTCTACCTGATCTTCACCGAGGGCCACACCGCCACCTCCGGCAGCGAACTGGTGCGCACCGACCTGTCCGACGAGGCCATCCGGCTGGCTCGAGTGCTGGGGGAGTTGATGCCCGACGAGCCGGAGGCCGTGGGACTGCTCGCCTTGATGCTGCTCACCGACGCTCGGAGGCCCGCCAGGCTCGACGCCGAGGGCTCGATGGTCACCCTGGCCGAGCAAGACCGCTCACTTTGGGATCGTGACCTGATCGCCGAGGGCCACCGGCTGGTGAGGGCATGCCTCCGGCGCGGCCAGCCCGGCCCCTTCCAGGTCCAGGCGGCCATCGCAGCGGTCCACGCCGACGCCGCCACCGCCGGCGACACCGACTGGACCCAGATCGTCGCCCTCTACGACCAGCTCCACGTGATGCGCCCCAACGCCGTGGTGGCGATGAACCGGGCGATCGCGCTCGCAGAGCTGCACGGGCCGGCCCCTGGCCTCGCAGCCCTGGACGCGATCGACGGCGCCCAGCTCGCCGGATACCAGCCCTACCACGCCGCCCGCGCCGATCTGCTGGCTCGCACCGGCGCCACCGAAGGAGCCCTTGCGGCATACGACAGGGCCATCGAGCTGACCACCAACCCCGCGGAGCTCGGCTTCCTCGTCCGCCGGCGCGCCCGAGCCTGACCGACCCCGGGCGTCGAGGCGGCGTGGGGGTTAGGGTCGTGGCAGCGAGCACCATCGCTCGCAAAGGGGTCTCGGAGGGGAGTGCCAATGGGGGATGTGTCGGACAACCTGCGACTGCTCGGCGAGTACAGCGCTCGGATGGAGGCCGGCGACGACCAGGCCGTCTACGACTTCTGGAGCGACGACTTCGTCAGCCACGTCACGCCCCGGGTGAACCCTGCTGCGGTGGGCACCGACGTGCGGGACCAAGAGGTGAAGTACTGGAAGGCAGCCCACCGGGCCTTTCCCGACATGACCTTCAAGGTCGACCTACTCGTGGAGTCCGGCGACCTGGTGGTGTCGAACTGGACCATCGAGGGGACCCACACCGGCGACGACTTCTACGGCGTGCCCGCCAGCGGTGAGCGCGTCGAGATCAACGGCACCGCTGTGCTGCGCATCCGCGACGGCAAGATCGTGGAGCACTGGGGAGGGCCCCACTGCCAGAACGGCGTGGGTCTCGTCGCGGGGGCGGCGAGCCCCGAGCGGGCGCACTCCCTCTCCGGCCAGGCGTCCTGAGCCAAGCGATCGGCTGTCGAGGCCGGGCCGATCCCGAACGAGGCGTCGAGGACCGGCCCGGCTCGTGAGCCATCGGCGCCAGCGGTGGGGAGCCGCTATCAGCCTTCGGTCGACTTGATGGCGGAGATGTCGAGCTCGAGGGTGACCTTGTCGCTGACGAGCACTCCGCCGGCCTCCAAGGCTGCGTTCCAGTTGACTCCCCAGTCCTTGCGGTTGATGGTCGTGCGGCCCTCGAAGCCCACGCGCTGGTTGCCGAAGGGGTCAACCGCGGCACCCGTGAACTCGAAGTCGACCGTGACGGGCTTCGTGACGTCCTTGATGGTGAGGTCTCCGGTGACCTTGTAGTTCTCGTCGT
>CAZHBH010000071.1:0-10602 GCA_964530525.1 uncultured Rhabdothermincola sp.
CCGGCGAAGGGCGCCGTCAGGTTCTCGTGGGTCTGCGTACCCTTCAGATCAGGCATCGTTGGTCACCTCTCGTCGTTGTGATGGTCGTGGGTCTTGCTGGATCTCGGTGTGGTCAGCTTCGGCCTGGCAGTTGGAGCAGATGCCCCGGAACACGATCTCCGTGGTGGAGACGCGGAACCCGTGGTCGTACCCGGCCGGCACCCTGACGTCGGTGAAGTCGGCGTGGACGTCGTACACCCGTCCGCAACTCTCGCAGACCAGGTGGTGGTGGCCCTCGAGGTTCGTGTCGAAGCGGGTGGAACCCGTCCCCAGGTCGAGCTGGCCCACCTCGCCCATGTCGGCGAGGTCGTTGAGCGTCTGGTACACGGTCCGCAGCGAGATGGTGGGCATCTCCTCCCGCACCACCTCGTAGACCGCTTCAGCCGTGGGGTGCCCGTGGCTCGCGTTGAGCGCTCGGAAGACGCACAGGCGCTGGGGCGTGACCTTCAGGCCCCTCGTCCGGAACATCTCGGTCAGCTCGGCGGTCGACTTCACGCCGATCACCATATCAGCAATCTTCAATGATTGTTACCTAACGTGGGATGAAAGATTTCCTTCCGGCAACCATCAGGACACCCTTACCGCCAGGGTCAGGCGTGCGACATCCCATGACCCTGCGGCTACCCCTACCCGTCGCGGGCCGCCCGTACCGGTCGGCGGCACCCCGCCGACCTGCGTGCGCTTACGATCGCCCCGGTGAGGATCCTGGGCATCGACGTGGGGACCAGCTCGGTGCGGGCGGCGGTGGTGGAGGACGATGGCTCCACCTCTCGCGCGCTTGCCGTGCCGTTGCCTCCCACCAGTCCGGGACCGGGCCTCGTCGAGCTCGATGCCGTCGCCACGGCCTCGGCCGTCGTCGAGATGGCTCGGGAGCTGGTGGGCTCCTCAGGGCCCGTTGCTGCAGTGGGGATCGCCAACCAGCGCAGCTCCACGGTGGTGTGGGACCGCGCCACGGGACAGCCGGTGGGACCCGGCCTGGGTTGGCAGGACCTGCGCACCGCAGGTACGTGCCTGGAGATGGAGCAGGCGGGCCTTCGCCTCTCGCCCAGCCAGTCGGCCACCAAGCTCGCCCACCTCCTCGACGTCCACGACCCCGAGCGCAGCCGTGACCTCTGCTTCGGGACGATGGACAGCTGGCTCACCTGGACGCTCTCGCGCGGGGAGGTGCACGTCACCGATGCCTCCAACGCTGCCGTCGGGGGCCTGGTCGAGCTGGGTGGCGAGGCCTGGGACCCAGCCGTCCTCGATGCCCTGCGGATCCCCCCGAGCGTCATGCCCGAGATCGTCGACAGCGTGGGAGAGGTCGCTCGGGCGAACGTGCTGGAGGGCGCCCCTCCCATCGCCGGCCTGCTGGGCGATCAGCAGGCCTCTCTGCTCGGCCAGGGCTGCACCTCGGTGGGACAGGTGAAGGTTACCTTCGGGAGCGGGGCGATGCTCGACGTGGTGGTGGGTGGCCAGAGGCCCGCCTTCGAGCGCCGAGGCGAGAGCGGGACCTTCCCCGTCGTGGCGTGGCAGCTGGGAGGGAAGATCACCTGGGGCCTCGAGGCGATCGCCCTCTCCGCGGGCTCCTGCGTGGACTGGCTCTGCGATCTGGGCCTTCTGGCGCACCCCGCCGAGAGCCACGAGGTGGCCGCCGGGTGCGGCGACACCGAAGGTGTGGTCTTCGTACCCGCCCTCTTCGGCCTCGCCACGCCGCAGTGGGACTACGGCGCGAGGGGGGCGCTGCTCGGAGTGGCGCGGGGAACGGGGAGGGCCCAGGTGGTGAGGGCGGTGCTGGAGGGCGTGGCGCAGCAGGGAGCCGACCTGCTGGAGGCCGCTCGCGCGGACGCCGGCGCCACCGGGACCCGCCTGGAAGAGGTGGTCCGCGTCGACGGTGGCATGACCTGCAACCCCACCTTCCTCCAGGCGCTCTCCGACGCCACCGGCGCCGTGGTGGAGGTCTCACCCGTGGTGGAGGCCACCACGTTGGGAGCGGCGTTCGCAGCCGGGCTCGGAGTGGGCGCATGGGCGGGGCTCGACGAGGTCGCGGCCACCTGGTCCCCTGCAGCCACCTACGAACCTGGCCGCGGGCTCGACCGGGAGTCCTGGAAGGGAGCGGTCGAACGGGCCCGACGCTGGTACCCGGAGCTCTCCGATCTCGACTTCTGAACCGCCCGGCCTCGCCCATTGGCTCGGCCTCTGGTTGACCGCTCCTGCCCGCTCGGCGGGCGGGCCGCTGGGGCCCCGGCCTCGCCCATTGGCTCGGCCTCTGGTAAATCGGTAAAGCTCATCGCAACCGTCGATGCCGATCACGAAAGAGGGGAACGCCCACCCATGAAGACCGCCCGGCGAGAGTTCATCCGCAACGTGGGCATCGGCGGGGTGGCCGTGGTCGGTACCAGTGCTCTCGGAGCAGGGATCCTGGCCGGCGGTGCAGCCGCACAGACCGGCGGAGGAGACGCCTCGGAGCTGTCCGCTGCCGACCTGGCGCTGCTCAACTTCCTCGAGAGCGTCGAGCTCGCAGCAGCCGAGGCCTACACGCAGGCCATCGGCCGCCACCTCCTCAACGCCCCGGTCACCGAGACGTGCCGCAACTTCTCCTCGCACCACGCCGCCCACGGAGACGCCCTCGCCGCCCTGGCCGGCGGCCCCACCGGTGACAAGGTGGCCCCCAACCCCGGCGTCCTCTCGGCGGTGAGCGCGCAGATCCAAGGGGCCGGCGACGCCTCCGCTCTCCTCGGCGCTCTGGCCGGCTTCGCCGAGCGAGTCGCAGCCACCGGCCAGAGCGCCATGGAGCAGCTCAGCTCGCTGGTGGCGGCGGGGGTCGTGAGCAGGATCTCTCCCGTGGACGCCCAGCAGGCGGCCGTGCTCGGCCAGCTGGCGAGCCTGCCTCCGTCGGACTGGCTCCCGATCACCCAGTCGGTGGCAGGGGCGTTCACACCGGCCGCATTCCCCGCCTGACCACAGACGCCGGTTCCGCCACGAAGCGGGCTCCCGGCGGCCAACTCCACACAGGAGCGCACGACGAGATGGACCACGAGAAGACCCCCATGCAGGATCGACGAGGCTTCCTGACGTTCGGAGGGGCGGCCGTCGCCATGGGCGCGATCGTGGCCGCGTGCTCGTCGGGTGCCAGCGACGACATCCCCGTGACGGGCACGTTGCCCACCCCGCCGGAAGACCCGACTCTGGTCACCGGCCGGGGCAACGACATCACCCTGCTGCGAACAGCGCAGTCGGTCGAGGCGCTCGCTGCCCAGACCTACCGCGAGGTCCTGGCCGGCGGCCAGATCACGTCGGGAGCCAACCGCGAGGCCGCGCAGGGCCTGGCCGACGCCCACCAGGAGCGGGTGGGAATGGTCGGAGAGCTCGTCGTCGCTGCAGGCGGCACCCCCTTCACGCAGGCCAACCCGTACCTCGACGAGACGGTCGTGCAGCCCGCCCTCGAGGACATCTCCACGTCCGAAGAGGCGCTGGCGCTGCTGGTGGAGATCGAGAAGCTCACCAGCCAGACCGAGGTGTTCGCCGCCGAGTCTCTCACCACCGCTCAGCTGCGCTCGGGGATCGTCGCCCTCGGCAGCTCCTCGGCACGTGCGGTGTCGATCCTGTCTCTCCTGCAGGGCCAGCCCGCGGTGGCCTTCGCCATGTACCCGCTGAGCGCCAGGGCACCCGAGAAGGCCTACCTGCCCCAGTAGCCCCCGCCAGCCCTCGGGACCTGGCACCCGCTTTGGATCTTCGATCCCGCCTCCGGGTGGTCGAGCCGACCGGATCACGGCACAATGGGAACCGACGGTGAGCCGGCCAGGTGGCCGCGGCCCGGCGTGACCGGGTCGAGGAAAGTCGGGGCTCCGCAGGGCAAGGGTGCTGGCTAGCGGCCAGTCGGGGTGACCCGCAGGAAAGTGCAACAGAGAGCAGACCGCCGATGGCCCGGAGACGGGCACAGGCAAGGGTGAAACGGTGCGGCAAGAGCGCACCAGCGCCCCGGGCGACCGGGGCGGCTAGGCAAACCCCACCCGGAGCAAGGCCAAGTGTGGGCACGGGCGGCCCGTCCGCTCCCCCGGGAGCACCCACTGGTAGGCCGCACAGATGGATGGCCACCCAGGCGCCGGGAGGCGCTGGACAGAACCCCGCTTACAAGCCGGCTCACCGTCACCCCGCGCCCGACCCCGGCGGGCCGCGGGCCCCTGACGGGGATCGCCCGAGGGAGATCGCCTAGGGGAGATCGATGCTGGTGCGAGCCTCGGCGTGGCGCTCCTCGCCCACCTGGATGACCGATTCGCCGGTTATCCGCTCACCGTTCTCTCCGTAGAGCTCGATGATCTCGGTGGGTTGGCCCTCCTCCATGCCGATGTCCATCTGGAAGCCCGCCCACACGCTGACGGTTCCTGCAGGCCAACCCGTCATGTCCACCGTGGCCGACCACTGACCCGCCGCGACCGGCACGGCCCCCACGGCGAGGCAGGAGACCCCCGCCACCTGGCACACCGCCGGATCGGTGAGCGACGGGTGGCGCAGCTCGTAGCTCACCTTCGCACCGTCCGGAACCGTGGCGGTCCCGCTCAGCATCACCTGGTCGCCCGCCAGCGTCGCCGCGAGCGTGATAGCCACCGGGTCGGGCTGCGGAAGGTCTTCCGGGGCGACAGTGGTCGCGGGCGGATCGTCGGAGGTCCCGCTGCTGCAGGCGACGGCCGTCAGGACCAGGAAGGCCAACATCGCAATCGCCACGCCGAGGCGTCTGCGCCCCCCGATCGTCAACCTGCGCTCGCGCCCCGTCGCCTTCTCCACGCTGCTCATCCCCCTGTTCGGCCGGCTGCGCCCGGCCGCTCGCCTCTCGGACCAGTCGAGAGTAGCCAGATCCGGATGTGCCATTCCGATCACCTCACCGGGCGGCCCCGACGGCTCTGGAGATCATGGGTCCGGCACTCGGTCCCCTGGGCCCCGTCGAGCCGTGGCGTGCTCAGCCTTCGGAGCCGGCCAAGTCCCGCGGAAGGTGGCCCGTGCGAAGGAACTCATCCCTCCGCGACGGATCGGAGAAGCGGCAGCGGCGCCACATCACGACCACGCACGCGAACCCGATCCCCTCCATCAGCAGGATCAGCACGGCCGGTCGGTCGAGCTCGGGCAGTCCCACCTGCTCGAAGGACCAACCGAGCACCGGCCACCAGAACACGGCCGAGACGGCCCAGATGCCGTCCAGGACCAGGTGCATGAACATGCCGATCGGAAGCGATATCCATCGCCGGCGCACGAGCCGACGTTGCTGCGTCGCGAGCATGACGACGGTGAGCAGGGCCACGGAGAACACCAAGGTGTGCGCCAGTCGCGGACCCCCGAGCAGCACCTCGCCCAGCGGAAGGATCGAGCCGAGCATCACGAGCCTGTAGTCGAGCGCAGGGCTGCGGAAGACCATCCAGACGAACACCAGGCTCACGCCTGCGAACCAGAGGATCACCGGAGCCTCAGCGAACCAGGAGCCTGCCGCACTCCTCGCACAGGATCTTTGCGTCCGGCGGCTCGTGGCGGATCCTGTCTAGCTCCACCGCCGAGAGGGTCAGGTGGCACCCGCCGCACGACCCTCCGACCAGGCGGGCCACCGCTATGCCACCGAGCTGCTTGCGCATGTTGTCGTAGGTGGCGAGCAGGTCGGGGGCGATGTCGGCGCGCTCTCTCGTGATCTCGACTTCGAGAGCCTCGAGCTCGGCGTCGATCTCCTTCTCGGCCTCGGCGAGCTCTGCGGTGGCGACCGCGACCTCGGCTTCGACTCGGTCTCCGTCGGCCGCGAGCTCCCCGATCTCGGCGTCGACCGGCTCGATCTGCTCCATGAGCTCGATGACCCCGTCCTCCAGCTGGCGCTGGCGGCGAGCGAGGGCTTCGATCTCCTGCTGGATGGCCTGGAGCTCACGGGGAGAGGTGACCGATCCCGAGTACAGCCTCTCGTTCTCCTCGGCGGCCTTGTCCACCACGAGCCCAGTGTCGTGCTCCAGGCGGCGCTGAGCCGTCGCCAGCTCCTCTCGCCTGTCCCTCAGCTGGGCTGCCTTCGCCTCCTGGGCGATCGCCGCACGACGCAGGTCTGCAAGAGCTGCCCGCTGCGGGAGCGTCTCCCTGCGATGCCGGAGCTGATCGGCTGTGGTGTCGTGGCCCTGGAGTCTTAGGAGCGCATCGAACACGACCTCACGCTACCGCCTGGCGACGGGACGGGCTGACGCCCCGGGCGCCGGGCACCCCGTCTCGGCGATAGACGGCCCGATGGAGGTTCAGGTCCGCTCGATGATGCCCAGCCTGACCGCCCGCTCGACGGCCTCCCGACGACCCGACACGCCGAGCTTCCGGTAGATGCGACGGAGGTGCGTCTTGAGGGTGTTCGGGGAGATGTACATCGTCCGGGCGATCTCCCTGTTGCTCTCCACCGTCGCCAGCTGCTGCAAGATGGCGAGCTCGCGTGATGTGAGCACGTCGGCAGGATCGTGGGAGTGGTCCCGCTGGGCCGCGTCGGCGACCGCCGAGGCGTAGGCGCACAGCTCGGCCTTGGCGCAGCGCTCCACCACGGCAGCCACCACGGAGCCGGCGTCGACGAAGGTGCGCACGTGGCCGTTGTGCTCGGCCAGGTTCAGAGCCTCCACCATGTGCGTGTTCGACGCGTCCTCGTCACCGATGGCCTCGACCAGCGCCGCCGACCAGATGGCCTTCTCCATCTTCAACCGGAGCGCGCCGACTGGCCACGAGTCGAGAGCTGCCTTGGCCCTGGCCACGTCACCGGCCAGAAGAGCCACCTCCACGATCACGGGCAGCATGTCGATGGTCGGCATCGACCGGTCGACCAGCCACTCCGCCCGGTCCGGCCGGTGCTGCGCCAACCAGAGCTTCGCCTCGGAGGCAGCCAGGCGCGCTGCGATGGCTGGGTCGACCCTCGCCTCCACCTCGTGGCGCATCTCCACCGCCCGCTCCAAGCCTCTCTCCACCTTTCCCATGGCGAGGTCGAGCAGAGCCAACTCTGCTGCCTGCATGGTGATCAGCGCCGTGCGGCGGTTGCTCGACGCCCGTCTTCCAGCCTCTTCCAGAGCCTGGCGGGCGACGTCGAGTTCGTCGCGCTCGCGAGCCACGATCCCCAGCGTCAGGTAGGCATCGGCGCAGGACTCGTGGGTGTCCAGCCCAGCCTCGTGGGCAAGCGTCAGAGCCGCTCTGGCTCCTGCGTCGGCGGCCCCCAGCTCTCCAGCTCGAGCATCCAGGTGCGCGAGAGAACCCTTGGCCCCCACGCGGGCGGACCAGTAGGAGTGCCCCTCGCTCGCCCTCACCAGGATCGGCCTACCTTCCTCGAACCGATCGAGGTAGCTGAAGGCCCTCCCCGTGGCCAGGTCCGTCTCCATGCCGATGAACTCGGGGGTCTCGAGCGCGCTCAGCTCGGGGTCGGTGGGGGGCGGAGGATCGGTTGCCAGCCACGCCCGGACGACCTCGCCCTTCGCGAGCACATCCTCGAGGGGCTCTTCGAACTGCACGCCGATGCAGTGCAGCATCTCCACCCACATCCGGGCGTAGTCGTCGGTGAAGCCCTCCTTCTCCAGGCCTGCCAGCAAGACCTCGCATGCCACGGAGTTGCCGGATATGCGGGCCTGGGTGGCGACGGCCAGAGCCGCACGCTGGTTCTCGGCGACCATGGTGCGAGGCGCAGAGCGCGTCCACCGCACCGTGGAACCGACGTAGCCCTGCTCCTGGAGCTCCCATCCGCGGTTGATGACGAGGTCCCAGAGCTCGTCCCAGGCCTCGGCCCGCGTGTAGAGCTCTCCGGCGGTGAAGAGGTCGCCCTGCTCGACGTGCCAGCCAGCGGCCTTCACGAGGAGCTCGCGCGCCAAACCAGGGTGTCTCGCCTCGAGCCGAGAGCGCAGCATCTCTACGAGGAGGTGGTGGTAGCGGAACCACTCGTGCCAGTTGTCGAGGCGCACCACGAGCAGGGACCGCTGGTCGAGGTCATCGATGATCTGCTGGCTGTTCGGCCTTCCGGTGAGCAGGATGCACAGCGGTGCCGAGAAGCGGTCGACCACGGAGGTGCGCAAGAGGAACTCCTGCACCTCGGGTGTCTGCCGCTTGACGACGACCTCGTCCAGGTAGCGGGCGAGGTCGTGGTCCGCTCCCTGGTAGCCCTTGAGGAACGTGTCGACGTCCACGTGGTCGCGCAGGGCGAGGCCCGCCACCTGGGTTGCGGCGGCCCAACCCTCGGTCCGCTCGTGGAGCGCCTTGCACTGCTGCTCGCTGAGGACCACTCCGCTGACGCGCTCGATCAGCTGGGCCTCCTCACGGGCGGACAGCGCCAGGTCGGCCTGTCCCAGGCGCTCGAGGTGGCCACCGATCTCTAGGCGGACGAACAGGGCCGAGGGATCGACCCGGCTCGACACCACGAAGTGCACGTCATCAGGCGCCCTGTCGATGAGTGCCGCCACGTCTGCCTGGAGCTCATCGCTCAGGACCTGTAGGTCCTCGATGATGACGAGGGTCCTGGGAAGCTCCGACATCGCCTGGGTCAGCGATGCAGACACCTCGGGGCCGAGGCGCTCTGCGGCGCGGTGGATGTGCTGGTCGATCTCGGGAGCCAGGTCAGGCACCACCGATCGAAGGCCCTCGAGGATGTGGTGACCGAGGTGGGAGGCATCCTTGTCGGCGCTGTCCAGCGCCAACCAGACCACTCGCTTGTCCACCTCGCTCGTCGCGAGCTGTGCCAGCAGCACCGACTTCCCCGACCCCGCTGCAGCCACGACCAGGGTGACGTGTGCAGCCGTGGCCTTGCGCAATCGGTCCAGAAGCCGCTTGCGCGGGATGGAGACCCGCGGCAGTCGTGGAACCGCGAGCAGTGAGGAATCGGATCTCTGTAGAGCCAACTTCTCGCTCCGACATCTGTACCGATGGGAGTCCAACGCCCTGGACGGGACTCCACCTATCGAGCGGGTCTCCCCTAGCTTGCTGCCTGGGATCAGCAGGTACAAGCCTTCACAAACGGCTCATGGGCCACAACTTGTGCTGATCTCACCCTGTGACCTGCATTTTGATGGGGCAACGTCCCGCTCGGATCTGCCGAAAATAAAACCCCCCGACACCTCGTCACCCACAGGGGTGACGCGACGGAGCCAGCGCAGGATCTGGCCGAGCCCCGGCGGCTCACCTCAACGACGAGTTGATCTCCTCCGCGAGACGGAAGCACGTCTCGGTCACCCCGCCGGCGGCGTGGCTGACGATGTCTATGGTCACCTCGTTCCAGGAGTTGGACCAGTCCGGGTGGTGGTCGAGCTTCTCCGCCGCCAGCGCCACGCGCGCCATGAACCCGAACGCCTCGGAGAAGTCCGCGAAGCTCAGCCGTCGGTGAAGCTTGCCGTCGACGAGCTCCCAACCCCCCAGCGCCACCAGGCGCCTGGCGATCTCGTCGGCTCCCAGCGGGCCCTCGCTCACGCTCTAGACGCTACCAACGCTGCGGGATCCTCCGGTCGGACCACGGAGAGCGTCGTTGCCGCCGTCGTTCTTCGCGCCGAGTGCCGACCGGGAGCGGTAGCAGTCGACCCTCAGGGAAGCGGATCCTCCACGTGAACCTCGGTGGGCTGCGAAGAGCCGGCCCCGGTGAACGACGCGTATCCCGACGACTCGAGCTCGTCGGCCATCTCCGGGCCACCGGTGGCGACGATCTCGCCGCCCACCAAGATGTGCACGGAGTCCGGCCGGAGCTCGGAGAGCAGGCGCGTGTAGTGCGTGATCGCGAGGACGCCCAGATCGGCTTCCCTGGTGGCGTCTTCCACCCTGCGAGCGCAGGATCGCAGTGCGTCTATGTCGAGGCCCGAGTCGAGCTCGTCGAGGATGGCGATCCGCGGGCTGAGCACCGCGAGCTGCAGCGTCTCGTTGCGCTTCTTCTCGCCTCCCGAGAGGTCGACGTTGAGCGGCCGGGTGAGGAGGCGCTCGTCGAAGCCGATCCGATCCGCCTCGGCACGCACCATCGCCGGCACCAGGGAGGGGTCCCGGCCGGACGCGGCGAAGGCCTCCTCCAAGATCTCGTTGAGGCTCACGCCGGGGACCTCCGTGGGGTACTGCAACACGAGGAAGAGCCCTGCCTGGGCCCGCTCCCACGGCTCCAGCGACAGCAAGTCGACACCGTCGAGCGTCACGGAACCAGCCGTCACCTCGTATCCGGGGCGTCCCATCAGCACGTGCGAGAGCACGCTCGACCGCTTCGCCGGCGAGGGGGTCGCGATAGAGCGGCACGAGCTCGCCACGGCCGCCGTCGTCCTCCGAACCAACGCCAATGTCGAACCGAGCGGCGGCCGCATCGCCGTCATCTCCGCTGGCAGCTCCGATCGCCCGGTGGCCGAGGAGGCGGCGTTGATGGCGCGGGAGATGGGCGTCGAGGTCACCCGCGTGACCGACGTCGGGGTCGCAGGACTCCACCGGCTCGTGCAGCCGCTGCGGGAGATCGTCGCGCGGGATGTCGACTGCATCATCGTCGCGGCAGGAATGGATGGCGCGCTTCCATCCGTCATCGCGGGACTGGTCGAGGCACCGGTCATCGGCTTGCCGGTCAGCGTCGGGTACGGGCACGGTGGAGGAGGGGAGGCA
>CAZHBH010000072.1:0-10538 GCA_964530525.1 uncultured Rhabdothermincola sp.
GTGTTCGTGGACGAGATCGACGCCGTCGGGCGCCAGCGCGGAGCCAACATCGGCGGAGGCAACGAAGAGGGCGACCAGACCCTCAACCAGCTCCTCGTGGAGATGGACGGGTTCGAGGCCGACGGCGGGGTGCTGGTGGTGGCCGCCACGAACAGGCCCGACATCCTCGACCCCGCCCTGCTGCGCCCGGGTCGGTTCGACCGCCAGATCATGGTCGACAGGCCCGATCGCGCCGGTCGCCGCAAGATCCTCGAGGTCCACGCTCGCGGCAAGCCCATGGCCGGCGACGTCGACCTGGACGTGGTGGCGGGTCGCACGCCCGGGTTCACCGGCGCGGACCTGGCCAACACCTTGAACGAGGCCGCCATCTTGGCCACCCGCAGAGGCGCAGACGTGGTGGCTCGCGTCGACGTGGACGCTGCCATCGAGCGGGTCATGGCCGGCCCGGAGCGCAAGAGCCGCGTGATGTCCGATCGCGAGAAGGAGGTGATCGCCTACCACGAGGCCGGTCACGCCCTGGTGGGCCACCTCCTGCCCACCACAGACCCGATCCACAAGGTCTCGATCGTGGCGAGGGGCCAGGCCCTGGGTTGGACCCTGGCCCTGCCCGCCGAGGAACGGCACCTCAAGTCGCGCTCGCAGCTGCTCGACGAGATGGCGATGCTCATGGGCGGTCGCACAGCGGAGGAGCTGGTGTTCGGCGATCCCACGACCGGAGCGGCCGACGACCTCGAGAGGGTGACCGCGATCGCTCGATCGATGGTGCTCCAGCTGGGGATGAGCGAGTCGCTCGGCCTGCAGCAGTTCGGGCGGCGCGCAGACGGCTTCGGCTCCGATCGCGACGCGGAGGTGGACCTGGGCCACTCCGACGAGCTCACGGGGCGGATCGACGCCGAGATCCGGCGCCTCCTCGACCAGGCGCACGCTCGAGCCTCCGATCTGCTCACCACCCACAGGGCAACGCTCGATCGCCTTGCGGGGGCGCTGGTGCAGTACGAGACCCTGGCCGACGAAGCGCTGGATGAGATCCTCGCAGGAGCCGGCGCGACGGAAGGAGCAGCATCCAGATGAACGGCCCGTTCGACCTGGAGCGCATCGAGGTGGCGGTGCGCGAGATCCTCTCGGCGATCGGCGAGGACCCCGACCGTGACGGTCTGCGGGCGACGCCGTCGCGCGTGGCCCGCTTCTACGCGGAGGTCTTCAGCGGCCTGAACGAGGTTCCCGACCACCACCTCAAGGTGGTGTTCGAGGCAGACCACGACGAGATGGTGATGGTTCGCGACATCGCCCTCACCTCCATGTGCGAGCACCACCTGGTGCCCTTCATCGGCAAGGCGCACGTGGCGTACATACCCGGCAACGACGGCAGGGTCACCGGGCTCTCGAAGCTGGCCAGGCTGGTGGACGCCTACGCGAAGCGTCCCCAGGTGCAAGAGCGCCTCACCACCCAGATCGCCGACGAGATCGAGAGGACCCTCCAGCCCAAGGGCGTGCTCGTGGTGATCGAGGCGGAGCACCTCTGCATGTCGATGCGCGGGGTCCGCAAGCCCGGATCGACGACGGTCACCTCGGCGGTCCGCGGGCTCTTCCGCACGAGCACGGCTACCCGCACAGAGGCCATGCGCTTCATCGAGCGTGGCTGAGAGCAAGCCGGCGGCGCCGCCCCTCGTGATGGGGGTCGTCAACGTGACCCCCGACTCCTTCAGCGACGGCGGGCTCTGGGTGGATCCTGCTGCAGCGGTCGCTCACGGTCTGGAGCTGGCCGAGCAGGGTGCGGCCATCGTCGACGTAGGGGGGGAGTCGACCCGCCCGGGTGCCGATCCGGTGGACGAGGCCACGGAGCTGGCCCGGGTGCTCCCCGTGGTGGAGGGCCTCGCACCCCACGTGCGCGTCTCCATCGACACCCGAAAGGAAGTCGTCGCGAGGGAGGCCGTCGCGGCAGGCGCGACCTTGATCAACGACGTGTCGGCTTCGCTGTGGGAGGTGGCTGCCGAGTGCGGCGTGGGCTGGGTGGCCATGCACATGCTGGGCGAGCCGGCCACCATGCAGGACTCCCCCGGCTATCGCGACGTGGTGGCGGAGGTGCGAGATCACCTGGCCGAGCGTGCGGGGCTGGCTTCGGCTGCAGGCGTCGGCGAGATCTGGGTCGATCCCGGGTTCGGGTTCGGCAAGACGATGGAGCACAACCTCGCCCTCCTGGCGAACCTGGACGAGATCGTCGCCCTGGGCTGGCCCGTGATGGTGGGCCTCAGCCGCAAGGGGACGCTCGGAAGGCTCCTGGCGGCCTCGGACAGTGGTGAGGCGCTCTCGGAGAGCGTTCCGCCGGTGCCGGCGAACGACAGGTTGGAGGGTTCGATCGCCACGCAGGTGTGGGCTATGAGCAAGGGCGCCCGCATGGTGAGGGCCCACGACGTGAAGGCCGCGTACCAGGCCTCCAAAGTCGTGGGAGGATGATGGCCCGCGAGTCGTAGGAAGGAAGCGAAGTGGCAACGAAGGGGAAGTGGGCTCAGGGCATCAAGCCTCGCAACTTCCACTGGGTGATCAAGGACCAGCTCGCCGTTTGCGAGAGGCCTGGTGGCTACGGGGCGAACCACCGCCGCGTGCGGCGCCAGGAGGAGATCATCTGGGCCCGCGAGCAGGGCTTCACCGAGATCATCTCCCTCATCCCCGCCCCGCACAACCTGCACAACTACGACGAGCTGCAGATGCCCTGGAGGCACCGCCCGTTCAGCCAGGGAGATGACGCGGCGGAGGTGCTCGGCAGGTTGTACCCGGAGATCAAGGGGTTGGTCAGCTCGAACGCCCGGGTCCTCGTGCACCGCGAGGAGCTCGGCGACCTCATCTGCGGTGTCATGGCCGGCTACCTCGTGTGGGACGGCCTCATCGACAGCGGCCCCAGGGCGATCAGCATCATCGAGCAGATCACCCAGCGCCAGCTCGGCCCGTACGGCCGCGAGCTGGTGACGACGGCGCTGGCCCTCTAGCGTCGTCGACCCCATGGCCGACCATCCCCCCCAGGCTGCCCGACCCGATCGTCACGACCACGTCGACGTCATCGAGCTCCGCGGCCTGCAGGCGCTGGCCATCTGCGGGGTGCTCGAGCACGAGAAGGTACGACCCCAGCCGATCTCCGTAGACCTGGACATCGAGGCCGACCTGCGCAAGGCCGCCGGTAGCGACGACCTGGCCGACACGATCGACTACGCGCAGGTGGCGGCGCAGCTGGAGGCGGTGCTCACCGGTGAGCGGTTCTCGCTCCTCGAGCACCTGGCCGAACGCTTGGCCCAGGTGGTGCTGGCCAACCCGGGCGTGCAGGCCGTGGCCCTCACGGTGCGCAAGCTCCGCCCGCCGGTGCCCCAGCAGATCGAGACCACCGGGGTGCGCATCTGGCGCGCCCGGCAGGCGTGATGCGCGCCTACTTGGGGATCGGCTCGAACCTGGGCGACCGGTCGGCTCACCTCGCAGCGGCCGTGGCGAGCCTCGAGGCCGTGGGGCTGAGGGCCGTCTCACCCGTCTACGAGACCGATCCGGTGGGTGGCCCGACGGGCCAGCGGCGCTACCTCAACATCGTGGTCGCCCTCGACACCGACCTCTCGCCCCGAGAGCTGCTGGGCGTGTGCCACCGGCTCGAGTCCGCCGCCGAGCGGGTGCGGCACCAGAGGTGGGGCCCCCGCACGCTCGACGTCGACATCTTGTGGATCGACGGGGTGACCGTGGACGAGGAAGACCTGGAGGTGCCGCACCCCCGCATGTGGGACCGCAAGTTCGTGCTGGCGCCTCTCGCCGACCTCGCACCCGAGCTGGTCTCGGCCGAGAGCATCGAGCGCGCCGAGGGCCGGATCGACATGGTCGGGGAGCTGCGCCTGTGAGCGGTTCGCACCCCACGATCGTGGCGGAGGATCGGTGGCGGTGCCGGCTGGGTGCCCCCGTGAGCCCTCGGGGAGGCTGTGCATGATCGTCCACGCGACCATCGCCGACTTCAGGGCAGCGCTCGACGACGCCAGATCCCGCGGCCTCACCGTGGGCCTCGTGCCGACGATGGGGTATCTCCACGAGGGCCACATGTCGCTGGCCAGCAGGTCGGTGTCCGACTGCGACGTCACAGCTCTCACCATCTTCGTCAACCCCATCCAGTTCGGTCCTGGAGAAGACCTCGCCCGGTACCCGCGCGATCTGCCCCGCGACCTGGAGATGTGCGAGGCGGTCGGTGTCGACGTGGTGTTCGCCCCCTCGGTGGAGGAGATGTACCCCCCCGAGTCCGTGCGCCTTACCACGGTGTCGGTGGGGGAGCTCGGCGACACCCTCGAGGGGGCGACGAGGCCGGGCCACTTCGACGGGGTCTCCACCGTCGTCGCCAAGCTCTTCAACATCGCCGGAGCTTGCAGGGCGTACTTCGGTGAGAAGGACTTCCAGCAGCTGGCCATCGTCGCCCGCATGGCTCGCGACCTCGACTTCCCGGTTGAGGTGGTCGGTTGCCCCATCGTCCGCGAGCTCGACGGCTTGGCCATGTCGAGCCGCAACGTGTACCTCACCCCCGCCGAGCGCGAATCTGCCCCGGTCCTGTTCCGGGCTCTCCAATCCGGTGCGGCGAGCATCCTCGCCGGCGAGCGGGATCCCGAGGTGGTCACCCAGCTCATGGCCGACATCATCGGGGCGGAGCCGCTGGCGCAGCTCGACTACGCCGAGGTGGTCGACCCCATGACCATGCGGCGCCCGAAGGTGCTCGAGGGCGACCTGCGATTGCTGGTCGCCGCGAGATTGGGCGCGCCCCGACTGTTGGATAACCTGGGAGTCCGGGTTCCCTAGGGACCTCGTCAACCGCAGATCGACCAAGTCGCACGGTGACCGAGAGGCGCCAAGCAGAGGAGCTGAAGATGCGTCGGCGCATGCTTAAGTCGAAGATCCACCGGGCCCGGGTCACTGACGCGAACCTCCACTACGTAGGGTCCATCACGCTCGACCCCCACCTCATGGAGCTGGCGAACATCCGCGAGTGGGAGCAGGTGGCCGTGGTCGACATCGACAACGGCACCCGCCTCGAGACCTACGCGATCCCCGGGGGGCCTGGAGACGTCTGCCTCAACGGCGCGGCGGCACGCCTGGTCCAGCCAGGCGACCGCGTGATCGTGTTCTCCTACGCCGACTACGAAGAGGCCGAGCTCGACGACTTCACCCCGGCCGTGGTTCACGTGGACACCGCCAACCGCCCGGTCGACGAGGTGGTCGCTGCTGCCGACGCCGAGGCCGAGCGTCGTCCCGGCCCGGTGCTGTACCGCGAGATCGAGGCTGACCTCGCCGGCCTAGCGGGCCTCCAGGCCGACCTCCAGGCCGACTGACCACCCTCGGCTGAGGATCCAAACCGGCTCCGAGGGCTGCCCGACATGACGTCCTCGGACACCCGGGGCCCCCTCGACCTCCTGGTGCTGGGAAGCGGCGTAGCCGGACTCTCCGCTGCCGTGCGTGCTGCGGGGTTCCACGGCATGCGGGTGGGCGTGCTCACCAAGGGGAGCCTCCAGCAGGCCACCACGCGATGGGCTCAGGGCGGGGTGGCAGCTGTGCTGCACGACGATCCCGATTCCACCGACCTCCACCTCTCCGACACCCTGGCTGCTGGAGCGGGGCTCTGCGACGCCGACGCCGCCCGCGTGCTGGTGGACGAGGGCCCCGGGAGGGTGACCGAGCTCATCGGACTGGGTGCCACGTTCGACCGTGACGAAGCCGGCGGATACCAGCTGGCAAGGGAGGGCGGACACAGCATGGCGCGCATCCTCCACGCGGGAGGGGCGGCCACCGGGGCAGAGATAGAGCGCGCTCTCGTCGAGGCCGTGAGGGCCACCGCGGCGGTCCTCCACGAGGACACCTTCGCCCTCGACCTCATCGTCTCGGAGGGCCGCTGCGCCGGGGTGACGATGCTGGGCCCCCACGGTGAGCGTGGCGAGGTGCGGGCTCGCAACGTGCTGCTCGCCACTGGTGGCGCGGGCCAGGTCTTCTCCGTGACCACCAACCCGGTCGAGGTCACCGGCGACGGCGTGGCGATGGCGCTGCGGGCGGGCGTGGCCGTGGCAGACCTGGAGTTCATGCAGTTCCATCCGACGGCCCTGCACCACCCTCGCATGCCCAGACCGCTGCTCTCCGAAGCCCTCCGTGGCCACGGCGCGCTGCTGCGCGACGCGGACGGGCAGAGGTTCGTCGACGAGCTTGCACCTCGCGACGCCGTGTCGCGGGCGATGACGCAGCGCATGGCCGAGCAGGGAACGGACCACATGTGGCTCGACGCGACGGTCCTCGACGACTTCGACCGGCGCTTCCCCACGCTCAGCGAGCAGGTGCGTGCGATCGGGCTGGACCCGGCGATCGACTGGCTCCCCATCGCCCCGGCAGCCCACTACCTCTGTGGTGGGGTGGTGACCGATCTCGACGGGGCATCGTCCCTTCCCGGGCTGTGGGCAGCAGGTGAGGTCGCGTGCTCGGGGGTCCACGGCGCCAACAGGCTCGCCTCCAACTCGCTTCTCGACGGGATGGTGTTCGCCTTCAGGGCCGTCGAGGCGGTGGAGGCGGGAAGCCAAGGGCCCCGTCCCACGGGGGCCATGCGTGCGGTGCTGGGTGGGCCCCCAGGGGCGATCGGCGGCAGGCGGGTCTCTGCCCCGGTGGCCCCCGTGCTCGGCGAGCTGCTCGCCCCGGCGGGCGGGGGGACCTGCGAGCAGGACCCAGCCGTTCATGTCGATCCGCAGCCGAGCGGCGGGCGCCGCGATCTCGATGCGCCTGGCGAGGCAGCTCTCGAAGTCCTTCGAGACCAGCTGCAGCGCACCATGACGACCGAGGCGGGCGTGCTCCGCTCGGCCGCCTCCCTCGGTTTGGCCGCCAAGGTGGTCGCCGAGGTCGGCGAGGTTGTCGCGGCTTCGCCTCCCGACCGGGCGGCGGTGGGTGTGATCAACCTCGTGACGGTCGCAGCTGCCATGGTGGCCTCCGCCGCGGCCCGAGAGGAGAGCCGCGGGGCCCACACCCGCACCGACTTCCCCGAGCGCGACGACGAGCGGTGGCTGTGCCGCTTGGTGTTGGGCGATGCTGGTGCGCTGTGACCGACCTCTTCGAGCCTCCACGTTCAGCGGTGACCGAGGCCGTGCGGTCGGCCCTGGCGGAGGACCTGCTGCCCCTCGGCGACATCACGGCCGCGCTGCTCGACCCTGGCGCTCGTGCCCGAGCGGCCTTCGTGGCTCGCGAGCCGGGCGTGCTGGCGGGCGTGGCCTGTGCCACCGAGGCCTTCTCGCAGGTAGACCCTTCGGTGACCGTCTCGTGGAGGGCAGTGGATGGCGCCACCCTGGAGGCCGGGCAGGTGATCGGCGAGGTGGATGGCCGGCTCGCGTCGATGCTCACGGCCGAGAGGACCGCCCTGAACTTCCTCGGGCACCTCTCGGGGGTGGCCACCCTCACCGCCCGCTACGTCGAGGCTGCCGCTGCCGGCGAGGCAGGGTCGAGCACCAGGGTGTGGGACACCCGCAAGACCACCCCTGGCCTGCGGAGCCTCGAGAAGGCTGCCGTACGTGCCGGAGGAGGGGCGAACCACCGCGGGAACCTCTCCGACGCCGTCCTGCTCAAGGACAACCACCTCGTGGGCGTTGGCGTGAGCGTGGGCGAGGGCGTGAGGAGGGCCCGATCCCTGTGGCCCGGCCGCACCGTGCACGTCGAGTGCGATCGCGTCGACCAGGCGTTGGAGGCATGCGCGGCTGGAGCCGACGCGGTGCTGCTCGACAACATGACCCCTGCGCAGGTCGCCGAGTGCGTGGCGGAGCTGGACGCTGCGGTCGCCTCCGGAGAGGGCAGGCGTCCGCTCGTGGAGGTCTCCGGCGGTGTCGACCTGGAGTCGATAGCTTCCTACGCCCAGCGCGGAGTCGACTGCATATCCGTGGGGAAGCTGACCAGCTCGGCTGCCTGCCTCGACATCGGGCTCGACATATCACCTACTGCCTAGAGCTGAAGGACCAGGGACGACGGTGCTGATCACCATCGATGCAGGCAACACCCAGACGGTGGTCGGGCTCTACGACATGGACGTGGAGCCGGCCGGCGGTCGCCGACCCGAGACCGGGTTGCTCGACCACTGGCGGGTGGCTACCCAGGCCGACCGCACGGCCGACGAGACGGCGGTGCTGCTCCAGGGCTTCCTGGGGCTGCGCGGGTACTCGCTGGACGACGTGGAGGGCATGGCGGTCTCGTCCGGGGTCCCCCGCGTCACCGCCAGCCTTCGTGACCTCGCCCAGAGGTACCTCACCTTCGATCCTGTGGTCATCGAGCCGGGCGTGCGCACCGGCATCTCCATCAACTACGAGAACCCCAAGGAGGTGGGGGCCGACCGCATCGCCAACGCGGTGGCTGCCTTCGACCTCCACGGCGGCCCCACCATCGTGGTCGACTTCGGCACCGCCACGACCTGCGACGCCGTCTCGGCCTCGGGCGAGTACCTGGGCGGAGCCATCGCCCCAGGGATCGAGATAAGCATGGACGCCCTGGTGGGGAGGGCGGCCGCCCTGAGAGCCGTCGAGCTGCGCGAGCCACGCAACGTGTTGGGCCGCTCGACCGTGGAGTCGATCCAATCCGGCGCCGTGTACGGGTTCGCCGCCCAGGTCGACGGACTCTGCGAGCGGATCCAGCGTGAGCTGGGGCCGTCCACGATCATCTCCACGGGGGGCCTCGCCGACCTGATCACCCCGCTGTCCTCGTGCATCTCCGAGGCTGAGCCCTGGCTCACCCTCTACGGCCTGCGCCTCGTCTACGAGAAGAACTGACCGCCTTCGCCGGATCCGCCCGGCGACACCTTCAGCTGGGGAGCGACGTCACCGTGTCCAGGAGGTGGGTCGCCGCCGAGCGCAGCGAGGCGGTGGCCTCGCCGTCGGGCAGCGCCTCGAGCGAGGCGAGCGCCTCGTCCACGAACCCTCGCGCGGTCACGAGGGCCGACTCGACCCCACCGGACTCCCTCACGACCTTGCGAGCCACCTCGAGCTGATCCGATCCCAGAGGCTCCCCCAGCAGGTCCCGCAGCTGATCGGCAGCCGCCCCTGAGCCCTCGGTCAGCGTCCTGATGACGGGGAGCGTGTAGATGCCCTCCACCAGGTCGTGACCCACGGGCTTCCCGATCGCCTCGGGGGTCGCCACCACGTCGAGGACGTCGTCGACCACCTGGAAGGCCATCCCGTAGCCCCGACCGAACCTCGTCAGGGCGTCGACCTGCTCGCCCGGGAGAGCGCCCGTGAGGGCCCCGATCCTGCAGGCGCTCGCCAGCAGGGCGGCGGTCTTGCCGGCGATGGCCGTCATGTACGACTCCTCAGAGCGGTCCACGTCGAAGGCGTGCTGCAGCTCCAGCACCTGACCCTCGCAGAGGCGGGCGATGGTGGCGGCGAGCAGCCCTGCCACCTCGGTGCCTATCGCTGCGGCGATCTCGGAAGCCTTGGCCAGCAGGTAGTCACCCGCGAGGATGGCCTTGAGGTTCCCCCAACGGGCGTTGACGCTCTCCACCGTGCGACGCATGGCGGCGTGATCCATCACGTCGTCGTGGTACAGGGATCCGAGGTGGACGAGCTCCACGGCGATGGCGCCCTGCACCACGTCGTGGCCGGCTGGTGCCATCTGTGCGTGAGGTGTGGCCGCCGCCACCAAGGAGAAGGCCGGGCGCACCCTCTTTCCACCGGCCTTCATCAGGTGGCTGGCGATCTCGGTCAGGAACGGGTCCGCCGAGATCACCGCCGCCCGCAGGCCCTCCTCGACCCGCTCCAGATCGGAGCGGAGGACGGGAAGAGAGAGCAGGGGGTTCGGTGTTGGCACCCCTGAACGTTATTCGCACCGCTAGCCGATGCCCCAACCGGCCCGGTTAGGATTGATCCACGGCCTTTCCCCAGGCCGGGGAACCAGGAGGCAATCGCCTTGTTCGAGCGTTTCACAGATAGGGCCCGCCGGGTCGTCGTTCTGGCTCAAGAGGAAGCCCGACTCCTCAACCACAACTACATCGGCACCGAGCACATCCTCCTCGGCCTCATCCACGAGGGCGAGGGTGTAGCGGCCAAGGCCCTCGAGTCGCTCGGCATCTCGCTGGAGGCCGTGCGCAGCCAGGTGGAGGAGATCATCGGCCAGGGCGGCTCCTCGCCCAGCGGGCACATCCCGTTCACGCCCCGGGCGAAGAAGGTCCTCGAGCTCTCCCTGCGCGAAGCGCTGCAGCTCGGCCACAACTACATCGGCACCGAGCACATCCTCCTCGGCCTCATCCGTGAGGGCGAGGGAGTGGCAGCCCAGGTGCTGGTGAAGTTGGGCGCCGACCTCTCACGCGTGCGCCAGCAGGTCATACAGCTCCTCTCCGGTTACTCCGGCCCCGGCAACCCAGAGAAGGCGGGCGCCACCGCCGGCGGCAGCGGCGAGCAGTCGCCCTCCGGCTCGCTCGTGCTCGACCAGTTCGGTCGCAACCTCACCCAGCTCGCGCGCGACAAGAAGCTCGACCCCGTGATCGGGCGCACCCGTGAGACCGAGCGGGTCATGCAGGTCCTCTCGCGGCG
>CAZHBH010000073.1:0-10371 GCA_964530525.1 uncultured Rhabdothermincola sp.
CGGGAACTCCCAGACCTCGTCCGAGCCACCGCTTGCCACCATGGCGAGGTCCATGTCCTCCATGAAGATCTCCGCCGCCTGGGCCTCTATGGCCAGGTTCGCGAGGTTCTCCGGGAGGGTGACCGACCACGAGAAGCTGACGTCACCGGTCCCACCGCTGCTGAGGGTCTCAGGGACGTCGGCGACGAGCTCGGTGGGGAGGGTCAAGATCCCGTCGGGGGGAGCCACGATGGATTCCATGAGGCCCTTGGTCACGTCGTCTGCCCCCTGGCAGACGAACACCGGGTCCACGAAGTCGGCCGTGATCTCGTAGCTCTGCGCCACGGATGCAGAGCCCTCGAAGGCCTCCTCGTCGTCTGGGCTGAACGCAGCTATGAGCTGGTGGGTTCCCACGCCCAGCTGGTCGACGACGACCTCGGCCGATCCGTCGGCAACAGCGACGGGTCCTGCGATGACCGTGTCGCCGTCGAGGAAGCTCACCGTTCCAGCCGCAGAGCCAGGCGTGATCGTGGCCGTGAGGGTCACGTCCATGCCGAGCACCGCAGAGCCCTCAGGTGAGATGGCGAGAGTCGTGCCGGTCTCGATCGGACCGGAGCTGGACTCGATGACGTATGCCAGCGGTGCCGACACCGAGTCACCGAAGTCTGGATCCGACGAGCCGAACGCAGCCGTGAGGCTGTGCTCGCCCACCGTGATCTCGTCGGTGACGAGGGTGGCGACACCGTCTTCGACCTCTGCGGTGCCGAGGGCCTCGCCGTTGGCGAGGAACTCCACCGAACCCGAAGCGTCGGAGGGCTCCACGGTGGCGGTGAGGGTCACGTCCTCACCCTCCACCGCACCGTTGGCCGGATCGGCGCTGAGCGTGGTGGTGGTGTCGGTCGTGGGCAGCACCACGGTGTGGGTCACCGGCGCCGAGGTGGACGGCAGGATGACCTGGGACTCGTTCGGCATGTACTGGGCCGTGAGCGTGTGCTCGCCGAGGCCCAGGCTGTCGACCACGAGGGTGGCGTCGGTTCCGGCGGAGACGGTGCCAAGCTCCGTGTCGCCGTCCATGAACCTCACGTTCCCGCTCCCGAAGCCTGCTGCCGAAGTGGGCGAGAACGTGGCACTGAGTTGCACCGATTCGCCCAGGTTCGACTCCTGCGAGGAGGTCGTGAGCACCACCGACGAGCTGAGAGGCGACGACGGGTTGATGCTGCGGACCGTCATCCAGTCGGACACCGACGAGGTGAACAGCGACGGATCGTTCGGGGTGAAGCTCGCGCGCACCTCGTAGTTGCCTGCAGGCAGCGACTCCGAACCGGGCGGGTCGTCCATGCGGGCTAGGCCCCAGAAGAAGCTGCCGCCGCTGAAGACGCTCGTGGATCCGAGGCTGCTGACAACACCGGTGCCCGTGTTGCGAGCGGTGAACGACATGGTGCCCTCCGCTGGGTACTTCACCCGCGCGCTCACGCGGCCCCATGGTGCGCCCGCCTCGACGATGACGTCCGTCTCGTCGTCCATCTTCGTGACGGTCTGCATCGGGCCGACGCTTCCGACGGCCGGGCCCACCTCGTAGCTGAAGGTGAGCTCGGAGGCGGCGTAGCCCTGGTTCCCGGTCTCGGTCCCGTCGCGGAACGACGGGTCGAAGATCACGGTCACCTCGTGCTCGCCGAGCTCGGGGGTGGGGATGTCGATGACAGCTGTGCCCGATGCGTTGAAGAACCTCCAGCCACCCTGACCATCGGAGATCCTCACCTCGGTGCCACCCGAGAAAGGTGTCCGTGTGGCCGCCGTCGGGTTCACCTGGACGCCGAGGATGAGGTCGGTTCCCTGGGGAACGACACCGGTGCCCAGAGTCGACTCGTTGACGATCACGAGGCTGGTCGGGATCTGCTCGCCGAGCACGGTGTGAGGTTGCGCCTCAGTAGCGCTCGTCCCCCACCACCAAGACGCCAGCGACGTCGGGGTGAACACCGCCCGCAGGGAGTGCTCGCCGGGCGCCAACGCCGTCCGGAGGGCGAACTCGCCGTCACTGCTCGAGTTGAACGACATCGAGTACGGGTCGAACCCGCTGACACCCGAACCCTCCAGCCGAACGGCCCTGCCGCCATCGAGGTCGTCGTAGATCGAGACGGTGCCCTCGAGCGGAGCTGGAGCACCGGCCTCGGAGGGGACCGGCGAGATCGACAGATCCAGGGTCACCGGCGCTCCTGCACCGGCCGTCTCCGGTACCTCCAACTCGATCGTGGGGGGTGTCTTGGGCAGCGGCGGGAGCACCGAGTAGCTGAAAGGCTCCGACATCGCCGAGTTGGCGATGGTGCCGGGACCACCGAGCGTCACCCACTTGACAGAGACGTTCTCGGTGTTCGCGGGCAGTGCAGGGAAGGCCACCGAGATCGCGAACGATGGGAAGGTCACCGGAAGCTGCACGTACCCGGGAGAGAATCCGAAGGCGAACTGCAGGCCGGCAACCACGAGCTCGCCGTCGGCGTAGACCTCGAGGTTGCCGTAGGCGAAGCCGAAGGCGGGGATCGGTCCTCCGCCGGGCGACTGCAGCTGCACGTTCATGTTGACGGGCTGGCCGAAGTTGGAGCCTCCCTCGGGGGTCATCTCCGTTACGACGGCCTCGATGGCCGGGGCCTGGGCCGGCGGCTCGTAGGTGAGCGAGAGCTCGGTGTTTCCGCCCGCGAGCACGGCGCTCACCTGGTTGGCCATCGACGTGCCGTTCTGGTTCACGCACGATCCGGGCTTGGCGAACGGAACGAGGAAGCTGGAGTCGTCCAGCGTCACGGGCCCGCTGGTCCCGGCACGGCCACCTGTGAGATCGACGGAGAAGGGTCCGACTGCGCAGGTGGAGGCGAAGGTCTGCTCACCTGCGCCGAAGTCGGCCGACTCGACCTGCACGTAGAGCTGGGTCGACAGCGTCGTGTCACCGCTCGGCTCGATGACGCCCTCGATGCCCCCCACCTGGGCGACGCGCCCGGTGATCGATCCCGAAGTCGTGGGGAACGTGGCGCTGGGGAAGACGAAGACGTCGCCGCTCCCCTCCGAGCCGTCCGCGTAGGTGGTGTACGTGCCGTTGAGCACCGTTCCGTCGGGGATCGGGACGTCGACCCCGTTCAGGTGCAGGTCGCCAGCCGAGATCGGCACGTCGGCCGAGATCTCGACGTTGTCCCTGTTGGCGACGAGCGGCGTGGAGCCGGTGGCCGAGAAGTAGTTGAGGTCTCCCACGTAGTCCGCCGTCATCTGGTGGCCTGCGAACTCGAATGGGAGGTTCGAGAACTCCGCCGAACCGTCTTGGAGCGAAGCCGACCCCACCAGGTTCCCGTTGTCGTAGAGGCGGACGATGCCGGTCGGGTCGGGCCCGACCGAGACCGGGTCCACGGTCACGCTCACGCTGGCGAAGGGCACCGGGAAGAGGAAGAAGCCGAGCGCCTGCGTGCGATCGGGGTTGGCCGTGACGGTCACCTGCACGGGATCGCGATCGGCTGGGTTGGTGACGGTCACCGTGACCGGGGACGATGTGGAGGGCTCGAAGCCGCCCGAGCCCAGGAAGCTGGCCGTGATGTGGCGCTGGCCCAGCTGGTTGAGCGGTGTGACGAGGGTGGCCGTGCTCTCCGCGTCGAGCTCGGAGAACCCGAGGACGTTGGCACCGTCGTTGAAGCGCACCACGCCGGAGGGCGCGTTCACGCTCGCCGTGAGGGTCACCTCGTTGCCGCCTGGCAGGACCGTCGGGTCAGCCGAGAGCTCGGTCGTGGTCTCGGTGGACCCGCCGCCTGATCCGATGACCGTCGTCGACATGACCGGCGCCTGCACTTGGCCCTGCGGCCAGCAGTAGACGTCGGCGAGGGCCGCCGAAGCCGCCTGGAAGACGTAGCCGGCAGTCGCTTCGTTGGTTCCCGCCACGCGGGTGATGATGTTGGTTCCCACGGGTCCGGTGGCCTGGAGCGTCACGTCGATCGCCGGGAACTGGAAGAAGGTCTCCAGCGTGGGCTCCGCGGGGTTCCCGGGGACCTTCGGGATGTTCAGGACGATCCGCCCCGGGTTGTAGTTCGTGGTGTCGACCTCGACGGTCGGCGTGCCCTCGAACCCGAAGCCGGAGCCGGGGACGATCTCGACGTCCTGTATCGAGGCGTTGGTCGGCAGGTTGTACATCAGGTCGATGTTCTGGAGGTGGAAGACCCTCACCACGCCGATCGGGCTGTCCTGCTCGTACGGGAACTTCCCGCCCTGGGGCGCGATGCGGATGGTGAGCTCACCTCCGGGCTCCACGCTCTCGGGGGCGATCACCTCCATCCCGAGCGACTCTTGCTGGTTGACCCGCTGGCCGAGGGCGACGCCGACGCAGTCCATGTCGAACGACGACTCCGTCGTGACCCCTGGAGGGGCCTCCTGGGCTCCGGCCACCGATGGTGGCGGCACCGCCAGTGCGAGCAGCGAGCCGACCATGGCCAGCACGAGAAGTGCGACCGTGGCGGCGCGCCACCTCTTCATGCGTGGCGACGCGGTCGCGCCGCGCGCACTTCCAACGAACGATGAACTCATTGAACCCCCCTGATGTGCATTGCTGACGTGAACTGGAACGAACTACGACCTCGGCCCACCACCGCTCGCAGAGAGCTGAGAAGAAGAGGACGAGGAGGCGCCGTGGCGCTCGACCACCGCGCGGCGCAGTGCTGCCAGCGCTGGGCGGTCGTGATCGGAGCTGCGGTATGCGATGGAGATGGGGACCACCCAGCCGGGCTGGTCCACCGGGACCTCGACGAGGCGGCCGTCGGCCAGCTCGTCCGCGACGATCGAGCGAGCGATCACCCTGAGACCCGCCGACTCCCCGTCGCCCGAGCCCTCCGGAGAACTGACTGGCATCGACGAGAGCTCGAGCAGCGACCGTGGGGTGCGAGACGCCGCCAGCGGGTGCTCCGGGGGCACCACCCAGACGATCGGGTCGGTGAACAACGCCTCCACCTGGACATCGGCGGTGCGGGTGGGTGGCTCCGACTCCGCGGGATCGCCATCGTCCGCAGACGCGTGGCCGTTTGACCCGTGACCGAGCGAAGCCTCGGCACGGCCGGGGAGAGAGCTCGCATCGAACACCCCCAGGGCGACGTCGATCTTGCCGTCACCCACCTGGGCGAGGAGATCCGCTGCCTCGTCGCCGAGGGAGATCTCGATGCGGAAGCTCTCGGTCAGACCTTCGAGCAGCGGCATCACGGCCTCGCTGGCCGAACGCTGCACTCGAACCCTCATGAGCTCGTCGTCGTTGATCACGGCCACGGCCTGCTCGAGGAGCGCTACGCACTGGGCCGCGTAGGGAAGGAACCTGTAGCCGGCAGAGGTCGGCTGCATCCCGTGGGGCTTGCGAGAGAAGAGCTGGACGCCGAGCCGGCGTTCGAGCCGCCGGGTCCTCTCGGAGACCGACTGCTGGGTGACGCCGAGCAGAGCGGCGGCGCGGGTGACGGACCGCTCCTGCGTCACCAGAAGGAACGCACGTAGGTCATCGGTGCTCAGAGCCATCTCCACCTCCTACCCCCACAGGCGCCCGCTGGACGCTCTCCAAATTGCCTCGTAGATCTACAGGACTTATCTGGGTCGATATGACGATACCTGGTAGGAGTACAAATGTCTAGATACCCTCTACATTGTTTCGTGGGGTATCCACAGGGAAACAGGATACGATGGTTGTCCCGTAGGAGCGGATCTGTCGCTGGGCCTGAACCTGTGGAAAACTTGCCGGGCCGAGTGGTCCCGAGCGTCCGGGATGCCCTGATGGCAGTCACGAGGGCGCAAGCAGCCGATCGGCTGCGCGAGCGCGCCGGCTCAGAAGAGAAGGGAGATCGGGACGAGAGCGGCGGCTAGCTCTGGGTGAGCTGGCGACGCCGGGTGATCTCGAAGCAAGCGATCGCGCCTGCCGCCGAGACGTTGAGGGAAGCAAGGTTCCCCAGCAAGGGGAGGCTGGCGATGGCGTCGCACCGCTGGCGCACCAGGCGAGAGAGCCCCTTGCCCTCGGCTCCGAGCACCACGCAGACCGGCTCCGAGGCGACGAAGTCGATCTCGAACAGGCTCTCGTCGCCACCGGCGTCCAGGCCGACCACCCACACTCCCAGCTCCCGCAGGCGCATGAGCGCCGCCGGCAACCCACCGACCACAGCCATGGGGAGGTGCTCGATGGCTCCCGCCGCTGCCTTGGCAGCCGTAGGGGTGATGTGCACCGCCCGGTGCCTGGGCAGCACCACGCCCGTAGCTCCAGCGCCCTCCGCCGAGCGCAGGAGCGCTCCGAGGTTGCCGGGATCCGTCACTCCGTCGGCCGCCACGAGGAACGGGGCCCACCCCTCGCGCCCGTTGGCAGCGAGATCGTCGAGATCGGTCTCGTCGAGCGGAGCCGCCTTGGCCACGACCCCTTGTGGCGCCTCTGTGCGGGCGGCGGCCAGCAGCGATCTCCGTGAGACCTCGCGAACCGTCACCTTCAGCTCGAGAGCGAGCTCGGCGATCTCCGAGAGCATCTCGGAATCGTCCTGGTCGTCGGCCACCAGCAGCTCGCGAACCTTGCGGTTGCCCGACACGAGCAGCTCGCGCACGGCCTGGCGACCTTCCACCTGATCGCCGCCCAGACCTCGGTCGGACTTCCCCCTCGACGGGCGGCCACGGCCGCCCTGGTAGCTAGAGGGCGTCGGGGAACCTCGATCGGCCTCCCTCTCGGGTCGCGCGCCACGGGCCGGAGGGCGCTTGCCCTTCGGCCGACCAGGGCGCCCCGGCTTGGCGGGCGCCGCCCCCGGTCGCTCCCGACCCGACCCGCTGCGTGGGCTCGCTCCCTTGCGCACCGCTGCCCGGCCGGCGCGGCCCTTGGGCGACTCTGCCCGCTTCGGTCGCTTGGCCGGACTCACGAGGCCTCCTGCACAGATCCTCGGACGAGCAGTGCGACCGCCGTGCAGGACACTCCCTCGCCCCTACCGAGAGCGCCCATCCCTTCGGGGCTCGCGGCCTTCACCGACACCGGCGCACCCAGCACGTCTCCGAGGCGGCGCTGCATCTCCTCACGGCGGGGGGCGATCCTCGGACGTTCGCAGACCACCGTGCAGTCGACGTTCGTCACGGTCCATCCCTGTCCTCTCACCGCACTCGCCACCTCGGCCAGGAGAACCAGCGAGCTAGCTCCCTCCCATCGGGGGTCGGCATCCCCGAAGCGCGCCCCCAGGTCGCCGAGGCCGGCGGCGCCCAAGAGAGCGTCGCAGCACGCGTGGGCGACCACGTCGGCGTCGCTGTGGCCCTCCAGCCCGCGCCCACCGCCGATCTCGACCCCACCGAGGACGAGGCGTCGCTGCGGGTCGTCGCTGAAGACGTGGGCATCGAAGCCGTGGCCTACGCGCAGCTGCACGGGACGAACCTAGGAGACTTCCGCGTCGTCCGCCGACTGGTCGGCGACGAAGGTGGAGAAGGTGGAGAACGTCCAGGGGAGCAGCATCCGAGCCCTCGTGAGGTCTTCGGACCGCGTGATCTTCACGTTCGCAGCTTCGCCTGGGACCACCACCACCCGCCGACCGAGAGCCTCCACCAGCGCTGCGTCGTCGGTGGCATCCAGACCTGAGGCGCCCGAGGTGTCATGGGCGCTTCGGAGCACGTCTGCCCGGAACGCCTGGGGCGTCTGCGCGGCGACCAGCTCGGAGCGATCGAGCGTCTCGACCACGGCACCATCTCCGACCCGCTTCACGGTGTCGGTCAGCGCGAGCCCCGGGATGGCCGCCTCCGCACCGGCCCGGACCCGAGCGATCACCTCCCAGAACAGCGCAGGTGAGGCCATGGGCCGAGCCGAGTCGTGGACCACCACCACCTCGGCATCGCCAGGGACGGCGTTCAAGCCGGCACGCACCGAGGCCGCCCGGGTGGCACCGCCAGCCACGACGGCGTCGACGCCCTCTTCGGGCTCGCCTGCCCGATCGGCAGGCACCACCAGCACGACACCCTCGCTCACGCTGCGAGCCGCCTCCGTCGACCAGTCGACCAGCCTCCTGCCACCGAGCTTCTCGTACTGCTTCAGAGGGCGCTCCGCTCCACCTGCGTCCCCGCCGGTGCCGGAGCTCGCCGGCTCCTCGAGATCCGCCTCGAACCGGCTTCCGCTTCCGGCGGCGAGCACGATCGACCAAACGCCCGCGCGCGCTCGGCCGGGGGGCGCCGCGCCGGCCGATCCTGCGGACTCGGTCAGGCCAACGCCTCGTCGAGCTTGGCCTCGGCCTGCTCCTCGTTCACGTTGATGGCGAAGGTCAGCTCGGACACCAGGATCTGACGCGCCTTCTGGAGCATCCGCTTCTCTCCCGCCGAGAGGCCCTTGTCCTTGTCGCGCAGCGACAGGTTCCGCACGACCTCGGCCACCTGGTAGATGTCGCCCGACTTGAGCTTCTCGACGTGGTTCTTGAACCGACGGGACCAGTTGGTGGGCATCCGCGCCTCCTTCTTGCGCAGGACGGCGAACACCTCCTCGACCTCTTCGTCGTTGATCACCTCGCGCAGGCCCACCTCATCGGTGTTGTCGGTGGGCACCATGAGCGTGAGGTCGCCGTAGGCGAGCCGGAGCACCAGGTACTCACGCTCTTCGCCGAAGGCCTTCTTCTTCTCCCGCTTCTCGATCACGGCCGCACCGTGGTGCGGGTAGACGACCTTGTCGCCGACGTCGAATGTCATGACGCTCCTGGGAGGTGAGAAACAAGATCGGCGCCTGTCGGTCGCAGATCGACCGGGCATTGTACCAACCACCAAGCCGACCTCGCCCACGAAGTACGATCCTGCCGTGATAGATCCCTCCATGCTCTCCCAGGCCGAGCTGTTCCGGCCCCTAGCCGCCGACGATCTGGCCTCCATCGCCTCCGAGGCCGAGATCCGCAAGTTCAACCGTGGAAACGTCCTGTTCACCGAGGGTGACGAGCCCGCCGAGCTGTTCGTGGTCACCCAAGGCCGCATCGCCATAGCGAACAAGTCGGTCGACGGTCGCGAATCGGTGGTCGCCCTGATGGAACCTGGTGACCTGTTCGGTGAGATGCCGCTGTTCGACCAGCAGCAGCGCTCCGCAGAGGCACGGGCACTGGAGCGCTCCGAGGTGATCGCCGTGCCCTACGCTCCCCTGCGCGCTCTCTACGGACGCCAGCCGGACCTCCTCTGGAGCGTCGTGCGCATGCTCGCCAACCGCCTCCGCTCCACCGACGAGGCCCTCGCCGACTCGGTCTTCCTCGACGTGACCGGCCGCACGGCCAAGCGCCTGCTCGAGCTTAGCGGCGACGCCGACGAGTTCGCTCTACCGGTGACGCAGGAGGAGCTGGCCGGGATGGTCGGCGCCTCCCGCGAGCGGGTGAACAAGGCCATCGCATCGTTCGTGCGCCTGGGCTGGATCGAGCAGGGCGACCGTCGCTACCGCATCACCGACCGCGAGCAGCTCTCCCGCCGGGCCCGGTAGCTCAGCAGCCGGGGGGACCGGCTCACGTGTGTCATCGAACCGATGACGAGGGGACGCAGCTTCGCCAGGTGTGGTCAGGAGTACCGGTCGAGGAGGCTCGTCTCGGCCAACCGGGAGAGCCCCTCCTTGATCGCCTTGGCCCTGGTCTCACCGACACCGGCCACCTCGTCTAGGTCGGCGATCGTCGCCCGCATGATCTTCGGCAGGCTCCCGAAGCGCTGGATGATGCTCTCCACCACCGAGTCGGGGAGCTTGGGTACCCGGGAGAGCAGCCGGTAGCCCTTCGGCTCGAGGGCCTGGTCGAGATCGAGGTCGCCGTTGGGCAGGTGCAGCACCCCGGCCACGAGGGTGAGGTCGAGGAGCTGCTCGGTGTCGAGCGACGACAGGCCGGCCATCGCCTCCTCGAGGTGCCAGCCCGCGTCCTCGTGGAAGTAGTCGAGCAGCACCAGGCGCCGCTCGTCCTCCACGCCGCCCATGACCTCCTCCAGCTGGAGGCGCACCAGACGGCCGTCCACGCCCAGCTCGACGATCGCGTCCTCGATCTCCTCGGCGATGCGGATGACCATCTCCGTGCGCTGCAGCAGCATCACCACGTCTCGGACCGTCACCAGGTCCTCGACCTCCAGGGTGGAGAGGTTCTGCGACACCTCGTCGAGCCGGTCCTTGTACCTCTCGAGCGTCTGCAGCGCCTGGTTGGCCCGGTCGAGCAGGCGTGGGATGGGCACCAGCTGGTGCTTCTCGTCGCCCACGTAGACGGCGATGATCGACATGTCCTCCGACACCGAGATGACCGGCAGGTTGATCGATCGTGCCACCCGCTCGGCGGTGCGGTGGCGGGTTCCCGTCTCCGAGGTGGGCACGTTCGGGTTGGGCACCAGGTGCACGTTGGCCCGGGCGATGCGGCTGGCATCGGGGGCGAGGATGATGGCGCCGTCCATCTTGGCCAGCTC
>CAZHBH010000074.1:0-9975 GCA_964530525.1 uncultured Rhabdothermincola sp.
TCACCTCTTCGCCCTCGAAGGCCGAGAGCTCCGGGCTGATGGTGAGTGACACGTCAGGTGCCGGGGCGGCCACGACGGTGTGCTCGACCGTGTTGGATGTGGAGCCCGAGACGACTGCCGGATCCGTCGGGACGAACGTGGCGGTGAGGTCGTGGGTGCCTGGCTCGAGACCGAAGACGACGGTCGTAGCACTCCCGTCGAAGACGCCGACGGTACCCAACGCGGTTTCACCGTCGAAGAACGTGACCATCCCCTGGCGAGCCGCCAACGGTGAGACGCTCGCGGTGAGTGTCACGCCCTGACCCGACGAGACCTCAGGCACAACCGACAGAGTGGTGCTGGTTGCCACCGGAGAGCTCACGACGAGCTGGGTGTAGCGAGGCGATATGGAGCCCTGGTAGAGCGTCGGATCCGTAGGCGTGAACACGCCCCACACCTCGTATGTGCCCGCAGGCAGCGAGGCCGTCGCCGCCGAGTTGGAGACCCTGGCGAGGCCCAAGCCGCTGGAGGTGCTGGTTGAGGTGGAGGCGTTGGCCGAACCCAAGGCCGTCACCTGTCCGGATCCCACGTTCTGTGCGAAGTAGGCCATGGATCCCTCGACGCCACCGGTGACGAAGCCGTTGATCTGGCTCCACGCCTGACCTTGAAGGGCCGGGGTCGGCTCAGGTTGATCGGTGAATGACGTGCTGCCGGTCGGCGCGATCGACACGATGTTCGACGCTGTGGGCATGGCTCCCGGGAAGTCGGGGGAACCAGGCTCAACCACCTCGTAGTCCAAGATGATCGGCTCGGATCGCGCAAACCCGAGGTTGCCGTTGTCCCCGGGGTAGGGCACCGAGATGATCCCTGAACCCACGAGGCGTAGTGGCTCCCACCAGATCTTCAGTTGGTGGGTACCGACTGCCGTGACGCCCGTAAGGGTCATCGTTGACGCAGGGGCGAAGCTGCTCGGCGAGCCGAAGAGCGTCACGTCACCGCCGTCCAACTGGTAGAAGATCCCACCCGAGCCGATGCCGAACGGGAGCTCCTGGCCGTGGGCGAGCACCTGCGCCATCACATAGAGGCGGTTGCTCAACACGCCCGCCGGGATGTAGTCGCCTCCCTGGAGCGTGGTCATCATCGCACGGATCTCAGTCGGCACGAGATCGCCGACCACCTCGTGCGGAACCGTGTTCGACGGGCTCGAATCCCAGAACCAGGCGGTCTGGTTGCTCGGAACGAAGACAGCCTGAAGGTCGTGGTCTCCTGGCGCGAGGGCGATCTCCACGGACAGCTCACCTGGGGTCGTCTCGTCGACCGGGATCCCCCTGTTGCCCCCACTCGTGCGGACCTCCTGGAGGCCCTGGTCGGGCTCGTTGCGGTCGTAGAGGTGAACGGCGCCCACGATCGGCGTGCCGCCCCACCCGTCAGGCGCCGGATCCAGGGAGATGTCCACCGTCGCCGGCTGGCCGGTGGCAACCATCCCCGGTGCGTCGATCTCCACTCCCAGCACGGTCTTCTGGACGGGAGCGGTCACGGTGTGGCTGACCGTCTCACTGGGTGGCGTGATCGTCAGGTCGTTCATCCTGAAGCCCTGAGGCACCATGTATGCCCACAGCTCGTGCTCGCCCTGGGAGAGCGCCGGGGTCGGCAGCGGTGCGAGGGGGCTGGGGTCGAAGTTGGACGGCATCTCGAGTCGCGACGTCTTCGTGATCCCGGACTCGCTGTTCGTGTTGGCCTCACCGATGAGGGTGTCGCCCGAGTAGTAGTAGACGGTTCCCACGCTCGTGGAACCGATCTCGACTCCGTCTACCCGCTCGATCTCCACGTCGATGAAGACGGGCTCCCCGAACGCAGTGGGGCCCGACGGCGTCACCGAGATGTTGGTGATGTGGGTGGGGTTCCCGGGAGCGACCGAACCGGTGCTCGTGAGCGTGAAGCTGGTGGCGCCACCTGCGATGAGGGAGTTGACGGTCGAAGCCCTCGACGTGTTGGAGGCGTCGCGGCAGGTTCCTGCCGGAGAACCCGGGACGAAGAAGTCCGAGTCTTCCAGCGTGATGCCGCCGTTCGTGCCGGCCCTGGTGCCCTCGGTCTCGACATCGAACGGACCGAGAACGCAGTCGGAGCTGAGGGTGACCGGCCCGTCGCCGAGGTCCATGGAGATCGGCTGGAAGACCAACTCCAGGTCCAACCAGGCATCGGCGTCGGGGCCCGACGCGATGGCTCCGGGGTTCTCACCCAGAGAGTTGAGGTAGCCGGTGATCGTGTGGCCGTCGAGCGGATCGCCCACGACGAGCGTCGTCTCGCGCATGGTCGAGCTGTTGGACACGGGCGTGACGAGCCAACCACTGAGGTCCTGGCTCTGGTCGAAGTTGGTCAGGAAGGCAGCGACCCAGTCGTTGAAGCCTCCTGACACCTGGCCTGTCGCGCCGTTGAAGTCCATGGTCCACGTCGGGCTCGCCACCCGCTGCGTGTGGAAGCTGGCGTTGACCTGCGGGATGGCGTACCACGGACGCTGACCGGACACCGGGAAGTAGTTGTGGTCGCCGGAGTACTCGGCCCGGAGCTGATAGCCCCCTCTGACGAGGCCCGTTGCCTCGATCACGGCCGAGGCCGAACCGCCGGAGGAGATCAGCGTCCCTCGGCCCAGGAGCTCGTCGCCGTTGTAGAGCAGCACCTCACCCGTCGGAGCTGCCACCGGGGTGGGAGACGACACCGTCGCAGTCACGGTCGTGGAGGCGGGAGTGTCGGGACGGGTGTTGTTGTTACCGACCGGATCGGCGCTGAGAGAGATGGCCGAGACCAGTCGGTTCGCCGGGTTGACCACCTGCACCATCACGGGCTCGGAGCTCGACGGGTCGTAGCCGGACACGCCGAGGTAGGTGGCCGTGATCGAGCGGCTGCCGATCGTGTTGAGCGGTGCCGTGAGAGTCGCGACCCCCTCGAAGTTCAGCTCTGCGTATCCGAGGATCGTTGCGCCGTCGTCGAACCGGACGACACCGAAGGGCGCATCGACGGTGGCCATGAACGTCGCGTCGTACCCCGCTGCGACCGCCGGCGGGTTCACCGAGAGCTCGGTAGTGGTGGGAACGGTCACGCCTCCACCCTGGATGATGGATGTCTGGAAGAGAGCGGGAGCCGGTTGACCCGATGCAGGCCAGCAGCGGACGTTCGCCAGCTGAGCGGAGTCGGCCTGGAACACGTAGCCGGAGGTGGGCTCGTTCGTTCCCGGCACCCTTGATGAGATGTTGCTGCCGATTTCGCCTGTCGCGAGCACCGTCACGTCGATGGCCGGGAGCTGGAAGTAGGTGTTGTTCTCTGGCGGCGTCGTGTTCTTCGGCACCAACGGCACGTAGAGCACGATGCGCCCGGGGTTGTAGTCAGTGGTGTTGACCGCGACCGTGGGCTCACCATCGAATCCGTGGCCCGTGCCGGGCACCACCGCCACGCTCTGCACTGCGGCGTTCGCCGGCAGCGAGTACATGAAGTTGATGTTCAACAGGAAGTTGACAGACACCTCGCCTATTGGCGATGGGTTCGTGTCGGGGAAGAAGCCCTCATGCGGCTGGATCCGATAGGTGAACTCCGTGTCGGGTGCGACGGTGGCCGGAGCAGTCGTGTCGAAGCCCATCTCGTTGGCCTGGGGTTGGGCGCCAGCCGGAGCACGACCGATGCAATCGGTGTCGAAGGTGACGCTGGTGGTCACACCCTCGGGCGGCTCTTGCGCGCCGGCCACCGATGGCGGCGGGACGGCCAGTGCGAGCAGCGAGCCCACCATGGCCAGCACCAACAAGGCCACGGTGACCGCTCGCCATCTCTTCAAACGTGCGGACGCGACCGCGCCGCGCGCACCTCTACCCAACGATGAACTCATTGAACCCCCCTGGATTGCTTGCTACTGACTGACTGCTACTGACTCGTTGACTCGGTTGCTTCCTTGCTCTGTTGGCCGGGCCGATGCCGAGGTCGGCGGGTTGCCGACCGGGCACGACCCGCCGAGGCCCTCAGCGCCGCACCTCCGAGAAGGGAGGCGCGGCGGAGAGATCGGCCTCGAGGGGCCGGGTCTCGGCGAACACGTCTCGCAGCGACACCACCGCGGGGCGGTGGGAGTCGCTGGCGCGGAAGGCGATCGACACGGGGATCACCCAGCCGCTGCTGTCGACCCGCAGCTCCACCAGCTCGCCGCTGGCGATCTCGCCCGCCACCACGGAGCGGGCCACCACGCGCGGGGCCTCGGCGCCGTCAGGGCCCATGGGAGCGCTGAGCTCGTCGAGGGACACCCCACTGCGCTGAGCGAGGGGATGGCCCGGGGGTACCACCCACACGATGGGGTCGCTGAAGAGCGTCTCGATGCTCAGCTTGGCGGGCGGCAGGACGAATGCCCCTGCAGCAGTCTCGGGAGTGGCGGAGAGCCCCGACGAGCCGTTGCTCTCGGCGTGCTCTGCCTGCGGCCCCGGTGAGCTCTCGTCCGGCCCGGCCTCGGCAGGAGCAGCGAGAGGGGCCGGCTCCTCCACGAATGCCCCGAGGCCCACGTCGGCCCTCCCCGCGCTGAGCGCCGCCAGGATCTCCTGGGCGTCGTCCACCAGCTCCACCTCGGCGCGGCGCGAAGCCAGCCGCGACTGGAAGGGGGCCACAGCCGACGCCACGGTGCGCTGGACGAGCACCCGCAGCATGTCTTCGTCCTGGACTGCGGCTAGGCCGTCCTCCATCAGCTCCACCGCACGGCGGGCGTACGGGAGCAGCCGGTAACCGGCGGGGCTCAGCGCCATGCCGTGCGCCTGGCGCACGAAGAGCTTCTTGCCCACCCGCTCCTCCAACCGCCGGACGCGCTCCGAGACCGACTGCTGGGTCACGCCAAGGCGCCGAGCTGCGCGGGAGACCGACTGCTCGTTGGCAACAAGTGCCATGGTCTTCATGTCCTCAACGCTGATCGAGGCCATTCTCCACTCCTGCAACCGAGGAATCCTGCCGGATCTCACTTTGCTACAGGTGAACTGTAGAGAATCCTAAGGAGATTGGCAATACCGGGGCCCAAATTCGCCCCAGAACAGCCGAAGAGCCCCATTCACCTCCGAGATTGCCTTTCGTCTTCCCGGAGTAGTCAGGTCTTTTATTGACATATGCCAGGAATATGCCGTCCGGGGCCTACCACGGCGCCGGTGCCCGGCTCGTCGGTTCGGAGGCGGTGAGGTCGCTGGCGGAACGCTTCTGGAGGATCACCCCTCCCGGAACGGCAGCGTGCTAGCCAGGAACCGGCCACAACCTGAGTGAAGGAGAGGTCATGACTGCTTCAACTCCCGTCGGATACCGTCAGGGCGACGGGTGGGTGCTCTTCTCCGGAGTGGTGCTCATCCTCGCAGGCGTCATGGGGATCCTCGACGGCCTCTGGGCGATAGCCCAGGGCGACGAGCAGACCCTCGTCCAGGTGAACAACCACATCGTCCTCTGGGACGACAACCTCGCGGTCTGGGGTTGGATCTACCTGATCGGTGGGATCGTCGTCGTCCTCGCCGGCATCGGCGTCCTCGGCCGAGCCGAGTGGGCGACGTTCGTGGGGATCCTGGTGGCAGCGCTTTGGATCATCATCCGGCTGCCATGGATATTCGCCTTCCCGATCGTCACGCTCATCGGGGTGGTGCTAGCGGTGCTGGTGATCTACGGGCTCGCCATGTACGGCGGCCGAGCGAGCGACTAGCTCTGGGTCGGGTCCCCGTCCGAGCCGAGCGTCCACGTCGAGCTCGGTCCCGGACGGGGTCCGGCGGACGGGCGAGAGTTGCGGCGATCCCCCGAGCGGGCAGAGGCTGGGCGTCATGGCCGACATCTTGAAGCTCCTCGAGGCGAACGAGGCCTACTCGTCGGCTCGCGCACAGGTGACCGACGCTAAGCCGGGTCGCCACCTCGCAGTGGTCACGTGCATGGACGCCCGCATCGACGTGTACGCCGCGCTCGGCCTCCACCTGGGCGAGGCCCACGTGATCCGCAACGCCGGTGGCAGGGTCACCGAAGACGTCCTTCGGAGCCTCGCCCTGTCCACCCACGTGCTCGGCGTGCACACCGTCGTGGTGATGCAGCACACCAAGTGCGGGCTGACCGGAGTGACCGACGACGACCTGCGCTCCATCACCGGTGCCGATATGGGCTTCCTGCCGATCGACGACCACGCTGCCGCGCTGCGCGAAGACATCGACGTCCTCGCCGGCACGCCGTACCTGGCACCCCTCAAGGTGATCGCCGGGTTCGTCTACAACGTCACCACAGGACACGTGGACGACGTGGTTCGCTGGCAGCGCCCAGCCTGAGCCGGGCGAGCTCGGCACCAGCCGCTCCGCCTACGAAGAGGCGGAGGCAGCGCCACCGACGGGCGGTATGCCGAGGTCGGCGTAGGTGAACAGCGGCTCGTAGGCGACGCCGACCTCGTCGAAGAAGCGACGTGCCACCTCTCCGCGGTCCACGACCGTCATGGCGAGAACCACCTGGGCGCCGGTCTCCTCGAGCACCCTGGCGTAGGCCTTCTGGATTGAGCCACCGGTGGTCACGATGTCGTCCACCAGCAGCACCCGGTCGCCCGCGCCGAGCACCGCTCCCTCCACCGACTGGTTCGTTCCACGGCCCTTGGGCTCCTTGCGCACCACGAACCACCTCTTGGCTGCCACGAGGGCCACGCCATGCGCGAACTGGTCGGCACCCATGGTGAGACCCCCGACCGCGTCGTACTCCACACCTCGCTCGGCGGCCGCTTCGACGATCACCTCGCACGCCAGGCGGAGGTCGTGGCCTTCAGCCAGCGCCCGCTTGGCGTCGATGAAGTGGTTGCTCATCTCACCGGAAGCCAACCGGAAGGGCTCGTCGGCCTCGCGCAGGCCCTTGGCCTTCACGACCTCGAGCAGCTGGGCACGCAGCGGCGTCATGGCGCCGAGCATGCCACGACCCCGTCGCTCTCAAGGAACGCCCATCCCGGCGCAGCTCACCGAGGCGGACCTGGCGCTCTCCCGACCGACGTTCGTCGACGCAAGCCGCAGACCCCTGTGGTAGCAACGGCGGGGTGAAGATCGACACCTTGTTGATCGGGTCGCCGGAAACCATCCGCGACCGGGCCGAAGCGCTCGCGGCTACAGGGGTGGACGGGCTCTTCACCTTCGAGGGCCCACACGACGTGTTCCTTCCACTCGCCCTGGCTTCCCAGACCGGCTGCTTCACCTACACGAACATCGCCGTGGCCTTTCCCCGCTCTCCCGTGCACCTGGCACACACCTCTTGGGACCTGGCCCAGCTCAACCCGGCTGGGTTCGCCCTTGGCCTGGGCACCCAGGTGCGCGCCCACATCGAGCGGCGCTACGGCGCCACCTGGACCAGCCCCGTGGAGCAGATGGCCGAGTGGATCGGAGCGATCCGGGCGGTGTGGGCCTCGTGGCAGGACGGCACGCCGCTCGACTTCAGGGGCGAGCACACCACCCACACGCTCATGGGCCCTGCCTTCAGTCCCGGTCCCCTCGCCAAGGGACCGCCGCCCATATGGCTCGGGGCGCTGGGCCCCCGGATGACCGCCCTCGCTGCGAGAGCCGCCGACGGCCTGCTCATCCACCCGTTCACCAGCGACGCACACCTCGCGGAGGTCACCTTCCCTCGGATCACCGCGGCGCTCGAGGGCGCCGATCGCGAGCGGGCCGAGCTCACCGTGGTGGGCCAGGCCATCGTGTCGTGCGGGGAAGACCCCACCGAGCAGGAGGCCGCCGACGAGGGGGCTCGCTGGCTCGTTGGGTTCTACGGATCGACGCCCGCCTACCGCCCCGTCCTCGACGCCGAGGGTCGTGGCGACCTGCAGCCCCGGCTGCGAGCGCTCTCGCTGGAGGGTCGCTGGGGCGACATGGCGGCGTTGATCGACGACGAGCTCCTCGAGGCGATCGTGTTGAGGGGAGACCCCGACACCGTGGCCCACCGCCTGCGATCCCGCTTCGACGGCGCCGACCCCGCCACCAAGGTGGACAGGATCGCCTTCTACGCCCCCGGTGGGATCAGCGACCAGACCCTCTCGGCGGTGGTGCAGCGCTTCAAGGCTGCATGAACCCGCTCACCATCCTCACCACGTTCGTAGCCATCTTCCCGGCCGAGCTGCCCGACAAGACGATGGTCGCCTCCATGGTGCTCGCCACCCGCTACAACCACCCCCGCGCCGTGTGGGCGGGGGCCACGGCAGCCTTCGCCGTCCACGCCGCGATCGCCGTGGTGGCGGGAAGCGTGCTGGCCCTGCTGCCCGAGCGCCCGGTGCAGTTCGTGGTGGCGGGCCTGTTCGCCGTCGGAGCCGTCGTGCTGTTCAGGACCGCCGAGGAGGAGGGCGGCGACGACGCCAAGCCCGAGCGCCCGACTGCCACCGCCCTGCAGTCGGCCACCAGCGCCTTCGTGATCATCTTCCTCGCCGAGTGGGGCGACCTCACCCAGCTGGCCACGGCGAGCCTTGCCGCTAGCACGGGCAAGCCGGTGGCCGTGTTCGTGGGGGCGCTGCTGGCCCTCTCCGCTGTCGCGGCCCTCGCGGTGGTAGCTGGCCGCACGCTGCTGAGGGTCGTGCCTGTGAAGCTCGTCCGCCGCATCGCCTCGGCCATCTTCGCCCTCCTCGCGGTGGTGACCCTCGTGGAGGCCATCCGCGGCTGACCGACGGCCCAACGGCGTCAGCCCGACCACGGCGTCGCGTTCTTCGATCTCGGCGGTGCAGCTCGGGGCATGGGACGACCGACCAGGCAGGGGGTAGCATCCCTGACGCCCCGTCAGAAATGCAGGATCCCGCTCACGGATCCCGAGGACCGATCCCGAAAGGCCCGCCATGGACTTCGAGTTCACCCAGGAGCAGCTGGACTTCCTAGCCGAGGTCGAGGCGTTCCTGGACGCCAACGACGACCCCGACGTCTTCGACGTGAGCCGAGAGAACATGGCCCAGATCGTCGACACGCCGAAGCGCCGTGCCTTCATGGCCTCGCTGGGCGAGAAGGGCTGGTTGGGCATCACCTGGCCCAAGGAGTACGGCGGCAGCGAAGGCGAGGGCGTGTACGAGTTCCTGCTGAACGAGGCCCTCGCACGCCGGGGCGGGCCCCAGATCGGCAAGGGCGTGGGCATCATCGGCAAGACCATCATCGCCGTGGGCAGCGACGAGATGAAGAAGGAGTTCCTGCCCAAGATCCTCCGCAACGAGGTGGAGTTCGCCGTCGGCTACAGCGAGCCCAACGCCGGGAGCGACGCCGCCTCCATGAAGCTCAAGGCGGTCCGCCACGAACAGGACGGCAAGACGGGGTGGCTGCTCAACGGGCAGAAGACCTGGACCACCTCGGCCCACTTCGCCGAGTGGTACTGGCTGGGGACCCGCACCGATCCCAGCAGCAAGCACCACGGGATCACGCTCATGCTCGTGCCGCTCGACCAGCCCGGCATCACCATCAACGAGATCCGCACCATGGGTGGCGTGCCGATGGGCGACGAGCGCACCAACGAGGTCTTCGTCGACAACGTGTTCGTGCCCGACGAGTACGTGGTCGGCGAGGTGAACAAGGGCTTCCAGTACATCAGCCAGGCGCTCGATCTGGAGCGCTTCACGATGTTCACGTTCTCGCCCATCCGCCAGCGGCTCGACGTGCTGGTCGACTACGTGCGCACGGCGGAGCTCGACGGCGCTCCCCTGGCCGACGACCCCGTGGTGCGCTCGCGCATCGCCCGCCTCGAGACCGACGCCGAGGTCGCCAGGATCATGGGCCTCAAGGTGGTCGCCGAGTCGATGAAGGGCGAGAAGGCCACCAGGGAGGGGGGGACGCCCGTCCCGCCGCCGACCGTGGAGGCCTCGGAGTACAAGCTGTTCGCCACCGAGCTCTCCCGGCGCCTCGCCGACGCCTCGATGGACCTGGGGGGGCCGGGGAGCCAGCTGCGGGTCGGCACCGAGAGCGCGCCCATGGAGGGCCGCGCCGAGTCGACGTACCGCTACACCGTGATCGACACCATCGGCGGCGGTTCGTCGGA
>CAZHBH010000075.1:0-8064 GCA_964530525.1 uncultured Rhabdothermincola sp.
ACCAGGTCGGTGCGAGCCCAGTAGTCGAGCTGGCGATAGGTGATGCCCACGATCTGGGCTGCCTGTGCCCCGCTGTAGCCGGGCCCCTCGTTGCCAGCGGGCTCTTCGTTGCCAGTGCTCATACCTGCTCCTGCGCCCGAGGCTCCGTGCTGACGCTCTAGTTGAGGTTACCCAAGCTTCGACGTCAACTGGAAGCTCACATCTACGAAATTACGCCGATGTGAGAGGCCCGAGCATAAGGGCAGGGGGCCGCCCCGTCAACCACCCAAAGGACCGAGCACGGCCTGCAGCTCCGGTCGAGGGTGACACGGAGGTCAGGACGCGAAGTCCTCCGGATCGACGCTCTCGATGAAGGCCCTGAACTCCTCGACCACCTGCTCGCTCTGCTCCGCGACCTCTTCCACCAGCCCAGCCGCAGCCAGCACCTCCTCCTCGGCGAACACCGGGCAGTTGGCGCGCAGGGCCAGGGCGATGGCATCCGACGGCCTGCTCTCCACCACCAGCTCGCCCCTCCCCGTGGAGAGGTGTATCTCAGCGAAGAAGGTGCCCTCGCTCAGAGCGGTGATGAGGACCCGGCACGGGTTCGCGCCGGTTTCCTCGAGCATGTTCTTCATGAGGTCGTGGGTCATGGGGCGGGGGGTGACCACCCCGTCGAGCGCGAACGCGATCGCCGTGGCCTCGGGCTGTCCGATGAAGATGGGTAGGAGCCGGTTCGGAGGGGCCATCTCCCTGAGCAGGAGGACAGGGGTGTTTCCAGGCGACTCGATGCGGACGGCTACCAGCTCCATCTCGACCATCACACCCGACCCTAGCCCCGCGCGAGGCGTCGCGTAGGGCGACTCTCAGTGGTACTCGCAGACGTGTGCGCTCCCGTCGCCGCCGACGATCGGTGTGGGCGGAGCTCCCTCGCCACGACCCCCGACCCGGATCCTCAGCCCAGGGCGTCGCGCAGCGCCGATCGGATCATCGCCGCTCGGAGCTGGGCACCGAGGTCCACCAGGTCGTCGACGAGCCCGGTGACCCGGGTGCGGGCATCGGGGCTCCGCTGCTGCAAGAGGGGCAGCGCCAGCTGCTCCACCAGCGCGGCCTCCCGCTCCGCTGCGATCTTGTACATGCGCAGGTGCCTCGGCTGGACGCCGTGGGCCATGAAGCGCGCTGCGAGCCTGGCGGTGACCATGGACTCGTCGTCGTAGTAGGAGATCCCACCGAGGCGCCTGCCCGATAGGAGCCCGAAGCTCTCCAGCTCGGCCACCTGGGAGGCCGTGAGGCCCGTGGCGGAGCAGAGCTCGTCGAGCGAGAGGCTCATGGACGTGATCTCGGCGACCTGGGCGGCGAGGTCCACGACGGGCTCGCTCGGCGCCTCGGCCTTGGTGGCGCGCCGGTCGTCTGGCGCGTCGCCGGCGTTCCCGGCGGCAGGCGGCTCCAGCGCGTCCGCGGGGTCGATGCCTTCCAGCGGAAGCTCCAGCTCCTGGAGCCGGGGGCTCGCCTTGCGAGAGGTAGCCGGGCGCTGGGGCGATCTCGAACCCCCGCGGGCCTCGTTGGACCTGACCGGGTCGGCCTTGGAGGACGAGCCGTTGGCGCTCGCCGGGCCGTCGAGCTCGCCGGCAGCTAGGCGGTCCTTGATGACCTTCAGGGGCAAGAAGTTCTCCCGCTGCTGGACGAGGATCCAGCGCAGCCGCTCGATGTCTTCGTCGTAGAACTTCCGGTAGCCCGACGGGGTCCGCTCGGGGTCCAGGAGGCCCTGGCTCTCCAGGAACCGGATCTTCGAGATCGTGACGTCGGGGAACTCCTCCTGGACCAGGTTCAGGACCTCCCCGATCGAGAGGTGGGCTCTTGCGCTCATGGGGGTCACTCAGCCTGTCCCGTGCCGACGAAGAACACCAGCTTGAACTTGCCGATCTGGAGCTCGTCGCCGTTGTGCAGCGGAGCCTGGTCGATCCTCTCGCGGTTGAGGTAGGTCCCGTTCAACGATCCGACGTCTCGCACGGAGTAGCCGTCGCCCTGCCCGTCCCGAAGCAGCTCCGCGTGGCGCCGCGAGACGGTGATGTCGTCGAGGAAGATGTCGCTCTCGGGGTGGCGGCCCGCCTTCACGAGGTCGGATTCCAGCGCGAACCGGGAACCGGCCTGGGCTCCCCGCTTGATGACCAGCACACCCACGTCGCGCGGCACCTCCCCCAACTCCAGGCTCACCTCCTCTTCCACCGGGTCCGAGGGGGCCGACGGGTGGAAGGTGATCGTCGTGCTCTCTGGAGAGTCTGTCTCCAACACGGCGCCACATGACGAGCAGAAGTTCGAGCCTGGCGGGTTGCGGTGCCCGCAGTTGTTGCAGAAGACCTCGGCCACGCCCTCGGCCTACCCTTCCACCAACCCGCGGTATGCATCGGGGCCGAGCAGCGACCCCGCCTCCTCGGGGGCCGAAGGTTCGATGACGCATATCCACCCGTCGCCGTACGGAGCCTCGTTGAGGCGCTCGGGGTGCTCGGCCAGCTCCTCGTTCACCTCGACCACGGTTCCCCCCAGCGGTGCGTAGATGTCGCTAACCGACTTGGTGGACTCGACCTCGCTGATCTTGTCCCCCGCGCTGACGACCGCACCGACGGAGGGGACCTCCACGTAGACCACATCGCCCAGAGCGTCCTGGGCGTAGTCGGTGATGCCGATGCGTGCACGGGGCCCTTCCATCCGGACCCACTCGTGGTCCGATGAGTACTGCAGGTCGTCGGGGAGCTCCATGTGCCGAACGCTACCCGATCGTCGCAGGCACGTCCCGAGCTCCATCCGCCCCCCGCCGGGTCCGGCCCACCGAGGCGTACGGGACGCTCAGCTCACCATCTGTCGGATGCGCCGGGCGTACTCCTCCACGAGCCGCGAGGCCTCCGCTGGGCTGCCGCCCTCGGCCCAGAGGTGGGTGTAGGGCTCGTCAGGATCGGGGATGGCGAGGGCCCACCCGCCGTCGTGGAACACCTTCACCCCGTCGACCAGCTCGGTGCGGTGGTCGCCGATGGTCTCCATCAGGATGCGCATCACCACCCCCTTCTGGTCCCAGGGCGTCACGACCCGCTCGTGGGCCATGTGGACCTCCGGGAGATCCGCGACGACCTCGGAGAGCTTGACCCCGTGGAACACCAACAGGTCCACGACCTTGACGAAGGTGGCAGCCGCGTCGAACCCCGGGATGAAGCCCGGAAGGATGTAGTTGCCGTCGCCGTTGGCCGCGAAGCCCACGCCGGCGCGGGTGGCCGCGTCCATGAGGGCTCCGCTCGAGAGCTTGGTCGGGACCACCTCTACCCCGCTCGGTGCCAAGATCTCGGCAGCCCGGGACGTCGTCGAGGTGGGCAACGCCACCTTGTCGCCCTGGAGCCGCCCCGCGAACAGGGTGAGGATCGCCAACAGCGCCTGCGTGTCGCTGAGCACGCGACCCGTGTCGTCTATGAGCACCAAGCGGTCGCCGTCGGGGTTCAGGACCCCTCCCACCAGCGACCCCGAGGTCCGCACCAGGCCGGCCACCTCTGCGGCGTGCTCCTGCAGGTCCGCACGCAGCACCCCTGCCGTGGAGATGTAGGGGTTCACGGCCAGCACCTCGAGACCCAGCTTGGCAAGTACCTGGGGCATGGCCAGCGAGGTCGATCCGTAGGCGTAGTCGATCACGACCTTCGGGGCCGCCGCCCGGATCTTCTCCACCTCGACGGTCGCCTCGAGAGCCGTGGCGTAGTGCTCCAGGGCCCTCGGAGCGAAGTCGATGTCGCCGATCTCCCCTGGGAAGACCCTGCGGAAGTCGGCTCTTCCGAACAGCCTCTCGATCTTCCGCTGCGCGTCCTCGGTGATGTCCACCCCGTCGCTGTCGAAGAAGCGGATCGTGACCGACTGCGGATCCCCCTCCACGAGGCGCACCGTGAACCCGCCGACGTTGGAGGGCCGGCGCACCACGAAGCGCGTGACCGGGACGGGGGCCACCTCCAGGTCCTCCACGGTGACGCCCACTGCGTTGAGCCCGGCCATCATCGAGCGCTTCAGCATGCGCGCCGAGCGGCTGGAGTCGCGGGAGCTGATGATTCGCTGGCCCTTCTTGAGCATGCTCCCGTAGGCCATGGCGACCTTGATGGCGAAGTCGGGCGTCACGTCGACGTTCGCCAGCCCTGTCACACCGTCGCTGCCGAACAGGCTGCGAGCCCCCCTCGACTCCCAAACGATCGAGTCGTTGACGACAGCTCCGGCCTCGACCGTCTTGAACGGGTAGACCTTCACGCCCGACGAGAGCACCGCGTCCTCGCCCACGAAGCACTCGTCGCCGAGCACCACGCCTTCCTCGGCCCTCACGCCGTTGCGCAGATCGCAGGAGCGCCCCACCACGGTGCCCCTCAGGTTGACGCCCGCCCCCAGGTAGGCGTTGTCGTGGACGACCGTTCGCTCGAGGCTCCCCTCGGCACGAACGCGCACGTTCGCGCCGAGCACGCTGTAGGGACCGAGGTGAGCACCCGCCTCCACTCGACAGTTCTCCCCCACCACCGCTGGGCCCGCGATCTCCGCTTCGGGGTGGACGTCTGCCCCCTCCCCCACCCACACCCCCGGGCGCGTCTCGAACCCCGGCAGGTTGAGGCGCACCTTGCCGTCGAGGATGTCCTTGTGGGCGCTCACGTACGCCTCGAGCGTTCCGACGTCTTCCCAGTAGCCCTCGGCGATGGAGCCGAACAGCGGCTTGCCGTCGTCGAGAAGGGCGGGGAAGACCTCGCCTGAGAAGTCGACCGAGCGGCCAGCGGGGATGTAGTCGAATATCTCCGGCTCGAGCACGAAGATCCCCGCGTTGATGGTGTCCGAGAAGACCTGCCCCCAGGTCGGCTTCTCGAGGAAGCGCTCTATCGAGCCGTCGTCGCGAGTGATGACGATGCCGAACTCCAGCGGGTTCTCCACCCGCACCAGGCCGATCGTGGCCATGGCCTTCTGCTGATCGTGGAACTCTGCGATCGCTGACAGGTCGACGTCGGTGAGCACGTCACCGGAGATCACGAGGAACCGCTCGTCGAGCAGCTCCGCAGCGTTGCGCACCGAGCCCGCTGTGCCCAGTGGAGTCTCCTCCGTGGCGTAGCGGATGCGGACCCCCAGCTCGGAGCCGTCGCCGAAGTAGGAGCGGATGGCGTTGGCCATGAAGGCCACCGTGACGACTATGTCGTCGTAGCCGTGGGAGCGGAGCAGCTCCACCACGTGCTCCATCATCGGCTTGTCGACGAGCGGGAGCATCGGTTTCGGCGCGTTGGAGGTGAGCGGCCGGAGCCTCGTGCCTTCTCCACCGGCCATGATCACGGCCTTCACGGCGCCGAACCTAGTGCCTGGCGCTGGCGGCGCCCTTCCCGGAGCGCGGCGCGCGCGAGCGGCACGTACGCGACCGCTGCGTACACGGCGAGGAGCAAGCCTGGAATCCCCACGACCCAGGCGAGCACTCCGAACACCGGGGCGACGGCCAGGTCGGTCGCGGAGCCCAGGAAGAAGGGGAACGCGAACATGAGCGAGAAGGTGGCCGCCTTGCCCACCCAGGTGACGTCGATGCGAACCGCTCCCAAGGCTGCGAGCGCCAAGGTGGCGCCCGCGACGACCACCTCCCTCACGAGCACGATCAAGCAGAACCAGGCCGGCGCTGCGCCCACGGCCATGGTTCCGATGATGGCGAGGAATATGAGGATGCGATCGGCCACGGGGTCGAGGACCTTGCCCATGGTGGAGACCTGGCCGAGTCGCCGCGCGAGGTAGCCGTCGACCCAGTCCGTTGCGCCGAGCACCGAGAGCAGCAGGCCGGCGGCGACGATGTCGTCGCGTCCCAGCAGGAGCCAGAGGAAGAGGGGTCCGCAGGCGAGGCGCACGAGGGTGACCGCGTTGGGGATGGTGACGATGCGATCCTCGCGGCTGTCCACGGCCGCCAAGCCTACGGTGCTCGGTCGGTTCGCCCGCGGTCCACCTGGCCGATCCAGAGCCTGTCCGACGCCTACGATCGGGCACATGGCGAGCATCTTCACGAGGATCATCCAGGGCGAGCTACCGGGACGCTTCGTGTGGCGAGACGAGCGGTGCGTGGCCTTCCTCACCATCAACCCCATCCGGGCGGGCCACACGCTCGTGGTCCCCGTCGCAGAGGTGGATCGCTGGACCGACCTGGACGAGGAGGTCGCCGCTCACCTCATGGTCGTGGCGCAGCGAATCGCCCGTGCCCAAGACGAGGTCTTCAGCCCCGACCGCATCGGCTTGATGATCGCGGGCTTCGAGGTCCCCCACACGCACCTGCACGTCTTGCCCATAGACGACATGGGAGACCTCGATCTCGGCAACGCTGCGGATCCGGGGGCAGAAGCCCTCGATGCGGTGGCCGAATCGCTCAGGAAGGCGCTGGGCACCGCCCACCTGGCCTAGGTGGGTCTCGTCTCGCGGACGAGCACCTCCACCCCGCGAGAGTCGAAGGCCACCACGAAGCCCTCGGCGGCCAACTCGCGGTGCAGTCGCCGGAGCTCGCTCGGTGCCCACCCGCCCGTGTCCGCGCCGTCCAGCACGACCACCTCGATGTCGAGCGGCACGGGACCAGCCGTCCCACCACCCTCGTGGGCGATGAGCCGCACGTCGATGCGCTCGGCCAGGAGCTGCAGCATCGAAGCGGTCGTCGAGACCGAAGCGTCCGGACCCACGATCGCAGCAGCATCGTGGCGAGCGGCGTCGACCGCGTCCTGGGCACCCCAGTTCCACGGCTCACGGTACGGCGAGCTCGCGGCGTCGGCCACGAAGAAGAACGACCCGGCCAGGAGCAGGGCGCCCAGGACTCGCCGGTCGACCGTGACCTGGGCCACCCCCATGCGCCCGATCCTGCCCAGAGCGAACGCCGTCGCTATGAACACGAACGCCGTGACCGCCACCGTCTGGGTCCCGAAGCGAGACTCGACGGGTACATCGGAGACGAGGTAGGCGAGCTCGAGCGGGATGACCGGGATCAGGAAGCGAGGGGCGAGGAGGGGCAGGAAGATCACGGGCGCCAGGAGCGTGATCAGCAACTGGATGTTCTGCTCGTCCACCAGCCGCCCCAGCACCTCGCCTGGGTCGGTGATCATCCCCCACAGGACCGATCCGGGGGTGTCGCCGAACGAGGCGAACGCGCTCAGGTGGGGGTAGACCCCCTCCCCGAACGTGGGTTGCAGAACCAGGCCCGCCAGGAGGAGCCATCCCAGGCCGGACGCCAAGGTGATGAGCCCGGCTCGGCGGTGACCCTCGAAGGCCATGAATCCACCCAGCCCCGCTACCGCCAGCGCCAGGTCGGCCCTCGACAACACGACCACCACGCAGCAGAGGCCGAAGAGCCACCACCGCCGTGCCGGGATGGCGTTCATGCCGAACTTGGCCATGAACCCGACGTCGGCCGATCTCCCGCCCTCCGATTGGGGCCCGGCATCGTTGGGTCTCGAGAATGCGAAGTAGAAGGCGGCGATGAGACCTGGGATGGCGACCACCTCGGGGTGGAAGCCTTCGAGGTTGAGGTTGTGCAGCGCCGGGTAGAGGGCGTACGCGGCGAGCAGGGTCGCCGCTGCACCGACCCTCAAGTTCACGAACCGTCGACTCACCCGCCACAGCGGGATGACGCCGAGCGCAAGGGCGGCGGACTGGAGCATGAGCAGCGCCGGGACGATGGGCACCACGTAGGTGATCGCGAGCATCGGGTAGAAGAGGAACGCGGCCTGGTGGGCGAGGAGGTTGGTGGGGGTGTCGGTCCCGATGGTCACCAAGGGCTCGCGCCCTTCACGGATGAGCCATGCGGCTTGGTTGTAGATCGAGAGATCGATCGTGGCCTCCAGCGATCGAGCCTTCGCCAGCGCCAGTGCCGCCAGCACCACGAACAGGACGCTGGCCGCGATCCAAGGAAGCATCCGATCGACCCATTCGCCCTCCAGGCGCGCCTGGGCCCGCAGGGCGACGTTGTCCAGCCGCCTCCGCACGCTCGCCGTCAAGGGCTCGTCTCTCCGCTCTCGGCCGCTGTGGCCGGGTCTCCGCTCTCGGCCGCTGTGGCCGGGTCTCCGCTCTCGGCCGCTGTGGCCGGGT
>CAZHBH010000075.1:8164-9959 GCA_964530525.1 uncultured Rhabdothermincola sp.
CTCCGCTCTCGGGCCTGAGCGTCGGGAAGAGGATCACCTCTCGGATGCTCTCCACGCCCGCCAGCAGCATCGCCAGGCGGTCCACACCGATTCCGAGGCCTCCGGCCGGCGGCATCCCGTACTCCAGGGCACGTATGTAGTCGAGGTCCACGTCGCCTGCTTCCAGGTCACCGGCAGCCTTCGCCCTCGCCTCCTCCTCGAAGCGGGCCAGCTGCTCGACGGGATCGTTCAGCTCGCTGTAGGCGTTGGCGAGCTCGCGCCCACCCACGATCACCTCGAACCGCTCCACCAGGCTGCGGTCGTCGCGGTGCGGCTTCGCGAGGGGCGAGGTCTCCCTGGGGTGGTCCACCACGATGGTGGGCTCCAGCACCCCCGGCTCCACGAGCTCGTCGTAGACCTCGTGCGTGAGGCGGCCCGGGCCCCAGCTCTCCTCGTAGGTCAGGCCCAGGCCGTCCAGGACGCGCCTGGCGTCGGCCAGCTCCATCGACGGCGTGATCCGCACGCCCAGGGTGCTCTCGATGAGGTCGACCATCTTCACCCGGGGCCACGGGGGCGCCAGATCGACCTCCTGGCCGGCGATGGTCACCACCGTGGAGCCGGTGGCCTCCTCGGCCGCCGCCGCCACGATGCCCTCGGTGAGCTCCATCATCTCGGTGTAGTCGGCGAGGGCCTGGTAGGCCTCGAGCATCGTGAACTCGGGGTTGTGCTTGGTGTCGATGCCCTCGTTGCGGAAGACACGGCCCAGCTCGAAGACCTTCTCCATCCCTCCGACGACGAGGCGCTTGAGAGGGAGCTCCAGGGCGACGCGCAGGTACGTGTCGATTCCGAGGGCGTTGTAGTGGGTTACGAACGGCCTGGCGGTTGCGCCCCCCTGGAGGAGGTTGAGGATCGGCGTCTCGACCTCCACGAAGCCCAGTCCCGACATGTAGCTCCTGACCGATGCGATGACCGCATGGCGCACCTCGAAGATCCGCCGAGCCTCCTCGTTGACGATGAGGTCCACGTATCGCTGCCGGTAGCGGGCGTCTACGTCGGTCAGACCGTGCCACTTCTCGGGCAAGGGGCGTAGCGCCTTGGAGAGCAGCTCGAAGCTCTCGACCTTCACCGACAGCTCACCCTTGCGGGTGACCATCACGAGCCCTTCGACGCCTACCCAGTCGCCCCGATCGAGCTGCCCGAACGCCTCGAAGCCCTGGTCGCCCACCACTGCCTTCGACACGAAGAGCTGAACCTCCCCGTAGCCATCTCGCAGGTTGGCGAAGCTCAGCTTGCCCTGGTCCCGCTTGAGCATGATCCGCCCGGCCACGCGGACGCGCACGTCCGTCTCCTCGCCTGCGTCGAGGTGGTCGAACCGCTCGCGCAGCTCGGCGGTCGTGTGGTCGCGGTCGTAGCGGTAGGGGTACGGATCCACCCCCGATCCTCGGAGCGCCTCGAGCTTCCTCCGCCGCACGGCGGCCTCGTCGCTCGCCGGTGGAGCTCCGGGCTCCGGTGGGCTAGCCCCTTCGCTGGGGTGGGTCGGATCGGTTGTGGTGGCGTTCTTCGGAGTGTCTTCCATCCGGCCCGGAACGGTAGCCCCTACCGATCGACCCGACCCCCGATCGACCCCGATCGCAGGCCGGAGGCCTACGTGGCCTCGAACGGGCTCAGCGCAGCGGAGATGTAGCGGGCCGTTCGTCCGAGCAGGCTTGCGAGCGAGGCGTGCCACACACGCCGAGCACCGCTTGGCCTACGTGGCCTCGAACGGGCTCAGCGCAGCGGAGATGTAGCGGGCCGTTCGTCCGAGCAGGCTTGCGAG